>CALCTX010000272.1 GCA_937907035.1 uncultured Selenomonadales bacterium | reverse complement strand
TTTTTAATGTCAAAAACAGCAGGAATAAATAAAGAAAATGTCGAATTTATACGATATATATAAATAGGAGATAATCTCTGTAAAAATTCTAGGAGATGTTTTATATGTTCAGCTTGAAGAAAAAATCATTGACCAAGGTTATCTGTGCGGCATTGACATTTATGTCTGCACTTCCGTTCGGGGTGGCTATGGCAGATGAACATGGAAATAATACAGTCACAGTAAACGAAAGCGGAGCGGATAAGCCTGGACTTATTGATATAGATACGTCAACAAAAACAGGTGCTGTTAAGGGAAATGAAAATAATAATCTTACAATAGAAAATATTACGGGAAAATACTCCGGTTATAACTGGTATGCAGCACGAGTAGAATGGGGGAGCATCAACAAGAATTTTTTACAGAATAATGTTACTGTAACGAACAGTACTGTCGGTGATATTTATGGCGCTTGGTTCCATTATGAATGTTCCGGTAGTCTCGATAATGGAAATTTTGCAGGTGGGGTAAACAAAATAACTATAAATAGTGGCACGGTTAATGGCAACATCTATGGTGCTTATACTGATCAGGGACGTGGTTATGCGAATGTTATCAATATATACGGTGGTACAGTTAATGGTAATGTCTATGGAAGTTTTAGCACCACCAATAGTGATGATCTTAATGTTATCAATATAAACGGTGATAAAGTTAAAGTTAAAGGTGATATCTACGGTGGTCGGAGCGGCTCAGACCTGACATATTATTGGGGCCAAAAAAAACGAGTCGTTGAAGCTAAAGCCCATGATAATACCGTCAATATTATCAGTGGTGAAGCTTCAGGCAATATCTACGGTGGTTATAGTGTAGGTGGTACGGCCTATAATAATAAGGTCAATATAAAAGGTGGTACAGTTGGCGGAGCTGGCAAGGCTATTTACGGCGGTTATAGTAACACTGGCAGTGCTTCGGGAAATATCATTACGGTAGATGGCATTGCTACTAAGGTCAATAGTGATTATATTTACGGAAGCTGGAGCAACAATGACAGCGGTTACAGCACCATAAATATAAATAACGGAACTATTTACAGCAATATTTATGGCAGCTATAGTACAAATACGCGAAGCTATAATAATAAACTCAATATGAGCGGCGGCACAATTGGTGCAGCTGATAGAGAAAGCAATATCTATGGCAGTTACAGCCCGAACGGCGTTGCATTTTCCAATACATTCAATATAAGCGGCGACAGCAAGATATATGCTGATGTTTATGGCAGTTACAGTAAAACCGGCGATGCGTATGCCAATACATTCAATATAACCGGCGGCACAACTGGTACAGCTGAATCTGTAAAGAATGTCTATGGCAGTTACAGTGAAAAAGGCAATGCACATTCCAATATTATCAATATAGACGGCGGCACTATTTACGGTGATGTCTATGGCGGTAAGAGCTCTGACGGTACTGCCTATAATAATATAGTCAATATAAGCGCGGGTACAGTCGGAAGCATTTACGGCGGTTATAGCAATGTCAACAGTGCTTCGGATAATACTGTAAATATAAGCGGTGGTACTTTAACCTCTGTATGTGGCGCTTATGTGTATAGCGGACAAGCCAAGAATAATACAGTCAATCTGTTGAAGCTAACGACGGTAGATTATCTGTTCGGCGGCACAGGAACGGGGGTCTCTTCAACCGGCAATACCCTCAATGTATATGACTATGGCAATACGGTTAAGGAAAAACTTAATGGCTTCCAAAATATCAATTTTATTGTGCCCAATAAATCTGCTGAAACTATGCTTTCTGTTCTTGGGACTGGTAATATCAGCGGGGTCAATATTCAGGCTGGTATTACTGCCGCTGATCTGAAGCCGGGTGATGTGATTACTTTGTATAACGGCCCGGATATCAGTGGCGCTGTTATTCCTGAGGGTGATGTATTATCGGCGACTGACATAGGGAACATTACCGGCTTTTATGACTACCTGGGAAGATATAGTATTGACGGAAATAAGATCCTTTTCACGGTTGCTTCCGAGGCTGATGTGCCGGGGGATTATTGCCTGACTGTCACCGGCGATACGATAACCAATATCTTCGGAAACACGCCAACGATTGACAGTTATACTGACGATAAATCGAAGAAGGAATTTGCTATCAAGTTCAAAAAAGCTTCCTGGACAAACGAATTAACCATTGACCTTGGTGAGGTTGCCACTTATCAAAACTATAATTGGTCGGGTGTCAGGACAACGGATTCGGAGGCTGCCCATGGTATCGTCAATATGAAGAGCGGTACGGCTAAAAATATTTATGGCGGCTATGCCGCGGGCGCAGGTGCGATCAGCGACAGCACGGTTACTATGACCGGCGGCACGGTGACTGATGTCTATGGCGGCTATGCCGCAGGCTCAGGAGCTGCCAGCGGCAACACGGTTACCGTAAGCGGTGGCAGTGTGACTGATGTCTATGGCGGTTACAGCGCAAGCGGGAAAGCAGATAAGAACAAGGTTGATGTAGAAAACACAACAGTCAGCGGTACTGTCTACGGCGGCAAGATCAGTGGTGTGGCGGACGCCTCGGCTAATACGGTCAATATAAAAGACGGTACAGTTAAAGGTGAGGTCTACGGCGGCTATACCTCCGGAGAGCGTTCTAAAACTTCGCGGAGCTATAATAATACGGTCAATATAGATGGCAGTACAGTTGAAGATAATATCTACGGCGGTAGCGCCAGACTTGAGATTTTTGCCAATAGAGAGATTTTTAATAATACCGTCAATATAAACAATTCTAAAGTTGAAAGCAGTGACCCGAATAAAAAAATCTCTGTCTACGGTGGCCATAGCGATTGGGGATATACCTCTTATGTCAATAATAATACGCTCAACATAACTGGCAGCAGTACTGTTACGGCTGATCTCTATGGCGGTCGTAGTAAAGAAAATTGCCCGGTATATGGTAATACTGTTAAGATAGATGCACTTGGTGGTACAGTTACAGGCAATATCTACGGTGGCCGGAGCGTATATAGCGACATTAAGGGGAGTACAGTCAACATAAACAATGGTACAGTTACAGGTAATATCTGGGGTGGTTATACTGAGCTTCACCACAGTTATAATAATACTGTCAATATAAACGGCGGTTGGGTTACCGGTAATATCTATGGCAGTTATAGTCAGGATTATACTGCCTATGGCAATACGGTTAACTTGAATGGTGGAACTGTAAATGGTGATGTTTATGGCGGTAAGAGTGAAAGCAATAAAGCCTACAATAATATAGTCAATTTATTGAAAACAACAACGGTAAATAATCTCTACGGTGGCGTGGGCGCAAATTCAACCGGCAATACGCTCAATGTTAAAGAGGCTGGCAACATAGTTAATGGAAAACTCAGCGGGTTCCAGCGTGTCAATTTCGATGTGCCGAATGCTGATCCGAGTGCTGCAATGTTGACGGTTGACAGTGCAAATTTTGCTGATAAGGGAATAATAAATCTGGATATGTTACCGACATATGATTATCTGGCATTGCTCAAATATGACAATTTAACTTGTAACAATTTGGAATATCGTATAAATAATAATATTTATACTAATGGCGAGAAAACAGCAGTAAAGGAAAATGGTCATGTAGCGGTATCAAGTGGAAAGTTTGTCAACGAAAACAAAACAATAGCCTGGAAAGGTAACGGAAATGCTTTCTATACCGGTGTTTATTATGATGCTGACGGAAACGAAACAAATGCAGACAATAATAAGGCTGTATTGGCCTCTGCACCGGCAGGGATTAAGAAAGTTTATGGCTCATACAGTGAAAATGCCGGAAAAAAAGCAGAAGGCGGTACAGTTGAGCTGGCTGGCAAGATTGACAGTTCATCACTTGAACTTATTGGCGGTAAAAATACCGCTGGCGGTGAGGTCGGAAGCAATACGCTGAATGTATTGGGCTCGGCGGCCGGGTCAAAGGTTAGCTCGTTCAGCGAGTTTTCCACTATCAATTTCTATCTGCCGACAGCA
>CALCTX010000271.1 GCA_937907035.1 uncultured Selenomonadales bacterium | reverse complement strand
GCCGCATCCAATATCAATTCTTCTCCGGCAAAGACTGTATTCCGGAATGCCAGACTGAGTTCTGTAGTTTCCGACGGCAAACTGTTTTTTATAGCTTCCATGAGGCACATTCCCGGCACGATAGGGATCTCGCAACGATGGATCGGATTCGGGTCCCGCACTGCATCGACATATTCAAGTACATCTTCCCGCGTAAAACGCCGCCAGCATTTCCCGTCTTCAACCCGGAACGCCGCATAACCGGCTATTGTCTCCGGCGCATCAAGTTCCGGCAATGCCGGTGTTTTAAACATTGTTGTCAGCAAACTTTCGCCTTCATATTCAGCCAGGCAAAGCAGCATCCTCTTGTTTTCCTTGACTATTCCCGGTTCCGGCAATTCGGAATCATCGATTGATGTTAAATGTTTCCCGGCTGCAAAGGCATCCGCATCATCCAATTTCCAGATGGATTTTATTATTACCGCACCATCATAGCCGCCGCCGCGTACTTTAGCACTTATCCGCACAAGATTTCTCATAACGTTCCTCCATAAATTTACTGTTACGATATAATTCGGCATTGAAGTCTCATTTTCCTGCCGTCAATTTTATCCTTTGCCGATTATCTTTTCGCCAAACCGCTGTTTCAGTGAATCAATCGTATCATAAAGTTTTTCTTTCTTTTTATCAGCAACGGGGTCGGCAAACAGATCCATCTCTTTACCTGCTTCAAATCCGCTGCCGCTGATCCCCAAAAGTCTTATCCCGCCTTTGGGACTGAGTTCTTTATACAAATCCCTGGCCACCCGGAAAATATCCTCATCATAACAGATTGGGGCTGTGAGTGTCCGTTGCCGGGTGCAGGTAACAAACTCGGCAGTCCGGACCTTTATCTGAACCGTCTGCGCCTTTTTCCCCGCCCGGCGCAACCGCCAGCCCACTTCTCCGGCCAAATGCAATAACGCCTGTTCTGCCGCTTCAAAGCCGAATATGTCGGTTTCAAAAGTCGTTTCCCGACCTATCGACTGTGCCTCGCGGATCGCCTCAACCGGCCGGTTATCTATTCCGTTCGCCAAATCTGTCAGATGCCGGGCAAGCTTCACACTGCCTAAAACTTGTTGCAACTTATGACTGTCAAACTGCCGCAAATCTTCAGCGGTTTTGATTCCCAATGTCTCAAGCCGCTCCGCCGTCTTTTTTCCCACTCCCCAAATCTTACGCACCGGCAGGGGCCGTAAAAAATCATCCATCGCCTCCGGCTCAATAACAAACAAGCCATTTGGTTTTTCCCAATCCGAAGCGATTTTCGCCAAAAACTTATTTGGTGCAATACCAACGGAAGCGACCAAACCCGTCTTTTCTTTTATTGCTGCTTTCAATCTTTCAGCGTATTCCCGCGGATTTTTCATCAGCCGTCCCATGCCCGTTATATCCAAAAACGCTTCATCGATTGACAATGGTTCAACCTGTGGCGAGAATTGCAAAAATATCTCAAATATCTCATTGGATACGGCTTCATATTGGTCATACCGGCCACGCAAAAATATCCCCTGCGGGCAAAGCCGCCGGGCCTGACTCATCGGCATTGCGGAATGAACCCCGAACTTTCGGGCCTCATAAGACGCAGTCGCCACTACTCCACGAGCCGATAAACCGCCAACGATAACCGGTTTGCCCCGATATTCAGGATTGTCCCGTTGTTCAACCGATGCAAAAAACGCATCCATGTCCACGTGCATTACCAAGCGTTGCATAATCTGTTCTCCTCAGGCAAACAAATCCCGTATCTCCTCTTCACTGAGCTTTGTTATAAAGCTCTCGCCCGGCTTGATCATTTTATCAATAAGGGCTTTTTTTGTTTCCTGCAGTGCAAAGATCTTTTCTTCGATAGTATTTTTCGTTATCAGCCGGATAACCTGAACATTTTTTTCCTGTCCCAGACGATATGCCCGGTCAGCCGCCTGCTCTTCAACAGCCGGATTCCACCAGGGATCATAATGGATAACCATGTCCGCCCCGGTAAGATTAAGGCCTGTCCCTCCGGCTTTCAGCGATATCAGGAAGACCGGCACAGTACTATTGTTGAAATAATTGACCAGCTCCAGCCGCTCATTTGTCGGCGTACTGCCGTCCAAATAACAATAACCGATGTCATTGGCTTCCAGCCGGGCCGCTATATGATGCAGCATCCCCGTAAACTGGGAAAACACCAGCATCCGGTGTCCGGCCTGAACAGCTTGTGTCACTACCTCCAGCAACAGGTCGAGCTTTGCCGATCCGCCCTCATAGTTTTCCAAAAACAAGGCCGGATCACAGGCAATCTGCCTGAGCCGGGTCAAAAGAGCCAATAATTTGATCCGGCTGGCTTCAAAGCCATGTGCCTTCAATTCCTTGGCAAAATCCTTTTGGGCTTGGGCAAAATACGCCAAATACACCTTGCGCTGATCGTCTTCCATCTCGGCAAATAACTTTTTCTCGACTTTATCCGGCAGTTCCGTCAAAACATCCCGTTTGAGCCGCCGCAAAATAAACGGCGCTATCCGCCGGGACAGTTCTTTGGCCGCCCGTTCATCCTGCGCCCGGACGATCGGGATCTCATAGTGCTGCTTAAACCTTTTATGAGTTCCCAAATATCCCGGCATAAGGAAATCAAAGATCGACCACAATTCGGTAAGCGTGTTTTCTATCGGTGTCCCGGTCAGCGCAAAATATCCCCCGGTCCGCAACCGTTTGACAGCCCGTGCATTCTTTGTCGCCGGATTTTTAATATACTGCGCTTCATCGATAAAGCACCAGCTGAATTCTTCTGTCTCATAAAGTTCAATATCCCGCTGCAACAAGTTATAGGTAGTGATAACAACATTGTTGCCGCCGGCAGAGCGCAATATTCGTTCCCGCTCTGTTTTGGTTCCGCAGATCGCACACGCCTTTAACTCCGGCGCAAATTTCTTTATTTCCTCCAGCCAGTTATAGAGCAGCGAGGTTGGCGATATTACCAATGCCGGGCGCCCGGCAGGATGTGCCAGCAAAAAGGCTATTACCTGCAAGGTCTTGCCTAACCCCATATCATCAGCCAAACACACACCAAATCCATATTGTGCCATTCCAATAAGCCATTTATATCCATCATCACATACAATAGTTTTCTCACCGTTATAATTCCAACACTGTGCTTCTTTGACTTTATTGATAGATAGCAAGCCAACATATCCTTCAAAAG
>CALCTX010000270.1 GCA_937907035.1 uncultured Selenomonadales bacterium | reverse complement strand
GCAAAGTATTTACTGACTCAGCCTCTACTTCAACCATATCCCGACATTGCAAAAGTTTATAATAAGACTCTGTCGCCGCTAACTTTATCTGTTGTTTAGTCGCTTCCAAACCTAACTTTGAAGCGTCGCGGCCTAATTCAGCAGCTTTGATACGGTTCTCATTCAAACCGCCGGTATAAAGTGGAAACGTCGCTTGGAAGGCTGTTGATACTTCATGATTATAATCATTAAGCAACGGATTTCGACGTGCAAAGTTCGTATCGCCACCCAAACGATTCCACGATCCGGAATATCCAGCCTGCAATCCGGCATTACGGCGAGCCTCATGCAATGCCCAACGAGCCGCATCAAAATCATAAGCCGCGCCTTTAATATCGCGGTTATTTTTCAAAGCCAAAGAAACAGTATCCTGCAAGGTCAATTCAACCGTCTCCGCTGCCCAAACATTAGCTGAGATCGTCATCACCCCACCAAGAACAAGTGCAGAAAATCTTTTCGAAACACTATTTTTCATTATCAAACTGCCTCCTAAAATATATTCTTAATATTATGTATCAAAATAAAATCAAGTAACTTGATCAATTGTCAAAATTCCTGCCGCAAGCCAACATAGGTAGCACGATTTTCTTTACGGGTAACATCGTTCATCTGTCCAATAACATAAGTATCTTTCGCAACCTTTAACCGGGCTCTTAATTTCAAAACTGTCCGGTTAAGATCATATGCATCGGCTGAAAATCGCAAATACTTCCCGGCATCTGCATCTATACCAACACCGACCTTGCTGTCAACGACACCGGCCCTGCCGGTAAACGCTCCGCCTCGCATCCCGACCTGAGCATTAAATTTATTGGTCTCACCGATATCATCAACACCTAAAAGCAGTAAACTCTTATCTGATGGTGAAATTGTCAGATCGAAATTGGTCATCCAGTTACTTCGGCCACCGCTATACATTACATCAACACCGGCTTTTACTCCGGTTCCCTGAATATTTCCTAACATCCGGTCAGCCTTTTCAGATACCTGACGAACATTATGTAAAGTAGCCTGCAAGTCCTCAGCTGTTTGCGGATCAGTCACAACCCCTTCCAGACTTTTTGCCATATTATCAATCCGCTGACTGGTTGCGGCAATATTCGCAACGGTCGTCCGGAGATTCGCCGCTGTGGCTCCATCGCCGGAAAAATCATGCAACATCGTTTCAGTTTCCTGTGAAGCCCGCATCAAGCTGGCTGTCAACTGATTGAGGTTGTATACCATCCCGTTGATCTCCTGTTCATTCTGTACAGATAAACGGGCGAAGGTCTCGGTCATAATTTTAATATTTTCCGATATATCCTTCATATTTTGTGAAGTACCGAGTAC
>CALCTX010000269.1 GCA_937907035.1 uncultured Selenomonadales bacterium | reverse complement strand
GCGGTTATGGGGCTTATCAGATAAATAAAGGCGTATGGGATAAGTTGTATGATGAATACAGCAACGATAAAAATAATCGTTATCAGCTTGATACAGATAATGATTATGAAAGGTATTCTGATAACGGAGCATATAATTCTCATCCGGAACCCAGCAGTAAATATCCCTGGTCGCCAAGAAATCAGGATATAATAATGAGCTATATTTTACAAAAGAATTATAACGGTGACTGGAATATTACTGCAATCCAGTTTAAAGAATCTTATGGTTCCGGAAATTCCAATGATTATTTAGAACAGCTGTTAGCGATACGTGGGCAGCATTCTTTAGCGAAGGTTCCGACAGTAAATAAGGCAATTAATTTTACGATCCTTTTCAAACTGCTCTTAGTTTGCCTGATCTTTATCTTTATGGGAGACCGGGTGCAAAAGCTTATATTGAAGCAGTTTGGTGGTATGGGTTTCCGGCTTACTAATGGAGAGTAAGGAGATGTGTTTATGTTCAAAAAGAAATTTCTGCTGTTAATATTTACTTCCGGCTTTGCGTTGGGCTTCGTCGGGCATGTTTTTGCATGGTTTGGCGGTGGCCCTGTAGCGGGGGTTGATTATCCTTATGATTCGGCTGCTTATTATAGTGATACTGCAGTATCTTATGCTGACAGTCCGTCAACCTTTGCTTTAAGGGATCTTGCAGCCAAAGGAGGCTCTGTATATGATAAACGCCGGGATACAGAATCAATCAAATTTGCAACTGATTTCCAATCATGGGTGGATGTCATCAAGACAAGAAACATTTGGAAATTGCTCAATATAAAATCCCTGGACACATCTGCTCTTAATGGCTTTAAATCAGCTGTTTCGTCATTGCAAAACAAAGTTAATTCTACAAATGAGAATAATCCTTATAAAGAAATGCTTAACAGCAAAAAATTCCGGGATTTTAATGATCAGACACCTGTAGAGGAAAGCCGTTTTAACGAAAAAGAGCAGATTAAATTGCTGGAAGAAAAGTATTTGGCATTTGCCGATGAAGCGCAGAAAGCGATGCATGAAAATGCCGAAAGCGATGCTGCGTTAAAAACCATATTAGAGCAGATTAAGACGGCAGAAGGTAAGTTGCAAATGGATCAGCTTCTTGCACAGCTGGAATCATTAAATAATGTCGAACAGTCAAGGAAAGCAGCACTGATCGCGAAACTGATCGAACTTAAAGCTGTTCGCCAAAAAGCTGAAACTGATCAATATTTAAAAGCGGTACGCATTGCTGAAGCAAATAAATTACATATCGCGGATCCATATAAGGAGAGGGATGATATCAAACGGGTGTATACAAGACCTAAAGGTGTAGGCTTTAAGAGCTTTGAATAATTATATTTGCGTTATACGCTGGAAGGGGGATGTTTATGTTTTCAACGGTATTAGATTTGTTCTGTCATCCGCAATCTGTTGGGGATCATTTTGCAAGAGCAGCGTTTATTTTTGGCATGTTTGGTGCTTGTTTTGTAGCATCATCAATGTATTCGATTTAATTTGAAGGGAGTTTTTGTTATGGAAATGTATGAATATCGATTGCCAGTGAAAATCCCCGGATCACTTTTGTTGTGACCCGGGGATTTGGCTTAATAAC
>CALCTX010000268.1 GCA_937907035.1 uncultured Selenomonadales bacterium | reverse complement strand
GAGGACCTGCACATAAATCTACGAAATCTCCCTGCTTATAGAATGAAATGATTGCATCTTCAGGAAGGTCATTGATAAGCTCTACCTTATAGCCCTCCTCCTTATCGGCAAACATCTTCAAAGCCTCTGCCCGGCTTACTTCCTTGCGGACAAGCGGCAAATTTTCTTTTACAATCTTTGCCATTTCCTTTTCGATATCCTTGAGGTCCTCATCAGTGAGCTTTCTCTCCATATCGATATCATAATAAAAACCGTTTTCGATAGCCGGACCAATTGCCAGCTGAACGTGCTCATCTTTGTAAACACGCTTAACTGCCTGAGCAAGAATATGCGACGCCGTATGGCGAAGTGCCCAGCGGCCATCTGCATCGTCAAATGTCAAAAACTCAATAGTGCAATCTTTATCAATAATTGACGTCAGATCAACTGTCTTTCCGTCAATTTTACCGGCTAATACTTTCTTTGCCAGACTGTTGCTGACACTTTTGACAAAATCAAGGACTGTCGTTCCGTTCTCCACCTCACGAACAGCTCCATCCTTCAAAGTAACCTTTACCATTTAAAATCCTCCTTAAAAATAATAAACAGCCCCATCCACATAGGGACGAGGCTGTGCTTCGCGGTTCCACCCTGCTTGCCGCTTGCGCGGCCGCTCAACTTTGATAACGGAGGCTTCTCCGATATGACATTTCCGTCACATAACTCAAAAGCGGTAATGACAACCAACCCTCAGATGCTCACAGCCAAGGCATCATTCTCTGTGCAGTAGTTCTGCTGTCATCATGTCTTTCTCACAGTATTAAAAATATGTTTTCATACTCTTTATATAATAACTGTCAAAACTTTGACTGTCAAGTTATGCGTCATGTTTTTGTCAAAATTGACGTCAAATTTGACACGTCAAAAATCAACTTTTATTTCTGCGGTTCTACGGCATACAGATCGACAAGGAAATCAAAAAATTTGGACCGGTCAATCGAGCTGACCACCATAGCCGGTGCCGAACCGTCCGGACCTTCTCCCGGTTCATACGCAAAACTGCTCCCCCAGGCAATCCCCTCCTGGTTGCAGACTGCCACATCCCGCATTCTCTGTGATGTTATCAAGTCCGGACAAAGAAGTACCGCTACCGTTATAGGATCCCAACAGAACACCGTATCCGTCGGACCATATTTTCGCTTTGCAATTGGCAAGAGAGTTTCTTTTAATACAATATCAGTATATTTATTTACATTACTGCGCTCAAAACGTTCAATTATATCCATACCTTTAACACACGTTACCGCCGCATCATGCGGAACAATCGTCTGCTTTTTCCAGCCCCCGTTTAATGACATGACAGCCGCATCCGGGTCATACCAGAAATTGATCTCTACATTAGGAAGATATTCCCCGTGGACATCAAACACCCCGCCCATGTAAATAATTCCCGCAGCATCTTTTGCGATTGTCGGATCCTTCTTCAATGCCTCGGCGATATTGGTAAGCCCCGCCAATGCCATAATTGTAACCTTGCCGGGATATTTATGTACCTGCTCAATGATAAAATCAGATGCCCGTTCCGCTTTCGGCCTGGAAACCGGTGCCGGGAAATTTGTCATTACCAATCCATTCTCAACCGCTTTTGTATAGTCAGTTGTGTAATTATCCAAAAAACTATACGCCCCTACATAAGGCATATACCCTACCATCTTCCGAAGCTTTTCCTTAGTAAAAAAACCGCGTAACGGAGAATCTGTCCCCTGATAAACCGGCACATCACCCCGTCCGAGCAGATCAAGCGTAGCCAAAGTCGTATAAGTAACATTGGCAGTCAGCGCATTCGCCCCTGCCGCTGTTATTCCCAAAAGATCAATCAGACCCATCTCATCAGCCCGCAACAACCCTATCAAAGCATAAGTATCATCATTCATGTGGCGAATATCAGTATCCATAATGATTTTCGTATCCTTG
>CALCTX010000267.1 GCA_937907035.1 uncultured Selenomonadales bacterium | reverse complement strand
GGTAAAAGAGGAATAAATAGAAGACCATTTAATGCATACGGAGTATTTCAATATTTCTGAGGACACAGCCAGACTGATACGCGATACAAAAAAATCAGGACACCGGGTAATAGCCGTCGGAACCACATCAATCCGTACGCTTGAGGCAGCGGCGGCCGGTAAAAATGAAATATACGGCAAAAGTGGTTTTACTGATATTTTTATTTATCCCGGTTATGAATTCAAAATTGTCGATGCGGTAATCACGAATTTTCATTTGCCTAAATCTACGCTGATAATGCTTATCAGTGCTTTTGCCGGCAGGGAATTTGTACTCAAGGCTTACCAGGAGGCGGTAAACGCGCGCTACCGGTTCTTCAGCTTTGGAGATGCGATGTTTATAACAAGTAAGTACTGTCCTTCAAAGCTGTGATGACCAAAGGCTTAAGGCTTAGAAAATACTTGGTCAGCAAGGCTTGGTATTTGTTTTTATCAGAGCAGACTGCTTGCAGGGTGAATAAAAAGTCAAAAAATCAAAAATAATGCTTGATTTTTTGCCGGAAAGAATATATTATATGAATTGCAGGTTAGCACTCGGCAAGATGGAGTGCTAACAAAGGTGAAATTCATAATTATAGGAGGAAGATTTGAAATGATTAAGCCATTGGGCGAGAGACTTGTTATTGAAGTTTGCGAAAGTGATTTGAAGACGGCAAGCGGTATTGTATTGCCGGATACAGCCAAAGAAAAGCCGCAGCAGGGAAAGGTCATAGCTGTTGGCGCAGGTAAGGTGCTCGAAAGCGGCCAGGTTGCTCCTATGGAGGTCAAGGTTGGCGATACTGTTCTTTTTGCAAAATATTCCGGAACAGAGGTAAAGGTTGAGGGCAAGAATTATCTGATTATCCGTCAGAGTGATATTCTTGCTGTTGTTGAGTAAATAAAACATAAGGTTAATTTGGGAGGAAATTTGAAATGGCAAAACAGATGTTGTTTGACGAGGATGCACGCCGCGCTCTTGGCAGAGGGGTTGATGCATTGGCAAATGCGGTAAAGGTTACACTTGGACCTAAGGGCCGCAATGTTGTTCTTGAAAAGAAATTCGGTTCCCCGACTATTACCAATGATGGCGTGACGATTGCCAGAGACATTGAGCTCGAGGATCCGTTTGAAAATATGGGTGCCCAGCTGGTAAAGGAGGTCGCAACAAAGACCAATGATATCGCCGGCGATGGTACTACTACGGCAACTCTTTTGGCTCAGGCTATGATTCGCGAGGGTATGCGCAATGTTGCTGCCGGTGCTAATCCGATGGTTTTGAAGCGTGGTATTGAGAGCGCAGTTAAGACTTTGGTTGCTGAAATTCAGGCTAAATCTCAGAAGGTTGAAGGTAAGGCAGCAATCGCTCAGGTTGCGGCAATCTCTTCTTCTGATGAAGAAACTGGCAATCTCATTGCTGAAGCAATGGAAAAGGTTGGTACTGATGGTGTTATTACTGTAGAAGAGTCCAAGACTATGGACACTAACCTTTCAGTTGTTGAAGGTATGCAGTTTGACCGTGGTTATATTTCTCCGTATATGGTTACGGATACTGATAAGATGGAAGCAGTTCTTAATGATCCGTATATTCTTATTACTGATCGTAAGATTTCCTCGATCAATGATGTCCTTCCGGTTCTTGAGCAGGTTGTAAAGCAGGGCAAAGAGCTCATGATCATATCTGAAGATCTTGATGGTGAGGCTTTGGCAACGATTGTTGTAAACAAGCTCCGTGGTACATTTAAGGCTTTGGCAGTAAAGGCTCCGGGGTTTGGCGATCGCCGCAAGGCTATGCTCGAAGATATTGCAATCCTTACTGGCGGTAATGTTATCAGTGAAGAACTCGGTCGTAAGCTCGACAGCGTAACACTTGACGATCTCGGTCATGCTCGTCAGGTTCGTTCCACAAAGGATAATACTACTATTGTTGATGGTGCCGGTGATAAGGCTGCTATTGATGCTCGGGTTGAACAGATCAAGAAGCTTGTTAAAGAGACTACTTCTGATTTCGATCGTGAGAAGCTTCAGGAACGTCTGGCTAAGCTTGGTGGCGGCGTAGCTGTAATCGAGATCGGTGCTGCGACTGAAGTTGAGCTCAAAGATAAGAAACTCCGTATTGAGGATGCTCTTAATGCAACTCGGGCTGCAGTTGAAGAAGGCATCGTAGCCGGTGGCGGCACGACCTTTATTGATATTCTTCCGGCGCTTGATGCTATTGAGGCTGAGGGTGATGTGCGTACCGGTGTAAATATCGTTAAGCGTGCTATTGAGGAGCCTGTTCGCCAGATTGCTGATAATGCCGGCATGGAAGGCTCTGTCGTAGTTGAGAATGTCAAGAAGGCTGGCGCTGGCAAAGGCTTCAATGCTCTTACTGGTGAGTATGTTGACATGATTGAGGCTGGTATCGTTGATCCGGCCAAGGTTACCCGTTCTGCTCTTCAGAATGCAGCTTCAGTCTCATCTACACTTCTTACAACTGAGGCAGTTGTTACTGACATTCCTGAGAAGGAAGCTCCTGCAATGCCTCAGCAGCCGATGTATTGATCTTAGTATTAGTTCATCTTACGGGCTGTCTCACATGAGACAGCCCTTTTTATTATTTTTAGCTCTTATGTTAGAATATGAGAGTTTTGAGGTGAATCATGTTACAGGATAGTTTTATTGAGACAAACGTAAAGCGTGAGAATGGCGCTTCCGGTTTTGTTTTTAACTGTGTACTCGTATTGGCAGCCATATTTTTATGCTTCTTTATATGTTATATTCCGTTGACTTATGGTCTGAATATATGGATGATCACCGGCACTGTATCATTTGGTATTGTTGCGGGTGTCGTTGTACTCATTAAAAGACAGAACAAGGTATATGAGCTCGAGATATCAAATGATCTCGTTGATTGTGCTGCTATCTTAAGTAACAGCAAAAGAGATGAACTCCTTAGTTTCTCACTCAAAGATTGTGAATATATCGGTCCTGTTACTTCCGACAGATTCGAGAATGACAAAACTAATTCGAACTATGTTCTTAGATTGACTGATTATAAGAACTTTCCCATTGAAGATAAGTATTGGTATTTCTATTATACGGTTGAAGGCGTTAAGATCAGCGTAGTCTTTATCTATAAAGACGAGATGTATGATGTCTTCAGAAGATATTGTCCGAGGGGAGTTATATCTAAATTCAATCTTGATAAGATGACAAAAGAA
>CALCTX010000266.1 GCA_937907035.1 uncultured Selenomonadales bacterium | reverse complement strand
GGCTCTTGCATATCTTGATATCGTCCGATTGGCCCGTGAACGGGGAATTGTCCAACCACTGGCAGTTTACAATGTCAGCGGGGAATATGCGATGGTCAAAGCGGCGGCTCGAAAGGGCTGGATTGATGAACAGCGGATCGTTATGGAAAATTTAACGTCTATGAAACGGGCCGGAGCTGATATCATCATTACATATCATGCTTTAGATGCAGCCCGTTGGTTGAAATGAACAGGATATCAGGTTGAAAGGAAAAGGTTGAGTAATGCTGGATCTGGAAAAATCGGCAGCGGCTTTTGCCGAAGCGCAAACTTTGATGCCGGGCGGTGTAAACAGTCCGGTGCGGTCCTACCGTTCGGTGGATATGACACCACCGTTTATTGCGCGGGGGCAAGGCAGTAAAATATATGATATTGATGGAAATGAATATATAGATTATGTTGGTTCCTGGGGACCGTTGATCCTTGGACATGCACATCCGAAGGTTGTTCAGGCAATAAAAGAGGCTGCTGAACGCGGAACCAGCTATGGTGCACCGACATTGATCGAAAGTGAATTGGCAAAGCTCGTCTGCCAAATTTATCCGTCCATTCAGATGTTGCGGATGGTGAATTCGGGAACCGAAGCGACGATGAGTGCTTTGCGTTTAGCCCGTGGCTTTACAGGACGCAATAAGATCGTTAAGTTTATTGGCTGCTATCATGGGCACAGTGACAGTCTGCTGGTCAGTGCCGGTTCGGGACTGGCAACATTCGGCGTTCCGTCAAGTCCGGGAGTTACTCCGGCGGTTGCGGCGGATACGATTGCTATACCCTATAATGATGAGGCGGCAATCGAGCAGGTTCTTGCAGATCAGGGGGAGAATATCGCAGCTGTAATTATTGAGCCGATAGCCGGAAATATGGGACTTGTTCTGCCGAAACAAGGCTATTTGGCAAAAATTCGCGAGCTGACAAAAAAGCATGGCGTTTTGCTGATATTTGATGAAGTTATGTGCGGCTTCCGGGCTTCTTTAGGAGGAGCTCAGGCGGCTTATGGTATAGTGCCGGATTTAACCTGCTTGGGGAAGATAATCGGTGGCGGTTTGCCGGTTGCGGCCTATGGCGGCCGGCGCGAGATCATGGAACAGGTAGCACCGGTGGGAAAGGTATATCAGGCTGGAACGTTGTCCGGCAATCCGTTAGCGATGGCAGCCGGTCTGGCGACTTTGCAGATAATTTCTGCGGAACCGGAAGACGGAGAAGCTGATTTTTCCCGGCAGCTGACATTGCAGGCAAAGAAATTGGTTCTTGGCTTGCAAGAACTGGCGGATGTTGCAAAGATCCCGGTTCAGGTTCATCAGGCCGGATCGATGCTGGGACTGTTTTTCAGTGCCGGGCCGGTGTTTGATTATGAAACGGCTGCTGCGGCAGATCAGGAACGGTTTAAAAAATGGTTTTCTCTGATGTTGGAGCAGGGGATATACCTGGCTCCGTCGCAATTTGAAACGATCTTTCTTTCAGCAGCACACAGCGACGAGGATATTGCGAGGACACTGACTGCTGCGGAAACGGCATTTGCTAAATTAAGACAGTAAAAAGGAGCTGACAGATATGCAATACTTTGAATTTTGTTGTCCGACTGATATCGTTTTTGGGCGTAAGGCGGAAGAAAAATTAGCCGCTAAAGTAGTTGCTCATGGGGGCAAACGGGTATTTATCGTCTATGGTGGCGGCAGTGTTGTGCAAAGCGGGCTGCTGGCGCGGCTGCAAAATAGTTTGGCACAGGCTGATATTGCTTTTACGGCCTTTGGCGGGGCAAAGCCTAATCCAACTTTGGCTCATGCCCGGGAAGGAGTTATTGCCGCGGCGAAGTTTGGCGCAGACATGATCCTGGCGGTTGGCGGCGGATCAACGATTGACACCGCTAAAGCGATTGCTCATGGAGCAGCAAATTTGAATATTGATATTTGGGAATTTTGGAGCGGTCAGAAGCCGGTTACACAATCGTTACCGGTAGGAGTGGTACTGACGATTCCGGCAGCCGGCAGTGAACTCAGCAATTCGGCTGTTCTTACTAATGAAGAAACCGGGAAAAAATGCGGGATCAATACGCAGTTCAACCGGCCGGCATTTGCTTTGCTCAATCCGGAACTGGCAATGACACTGCCGAAGAAACAATTGGTCTGTGGCATTGCTGATATCATGATGCATACTATCGATCGCTATTTTACAGTTGAAGAAGGTAATGAGTTTACCGATTGCATAGCTGAAGCTTTGTTGAAAACGGTTATCAAATATGCGCCGGTACTGGCGGCTGATCGGAAAAACTATGCGGCAATGAGTGAGATAATGTGGTGTGGCAGCGTATCGCATAATGGGTTAACCAGTTTGGGGCGGACAATGGATTTTGGTGTCCATAAGCTGGGACATGAACTCAGTGGCCGTTTTGATGTAACGCATGGTGCATCTCTGACTGCAATGTGGGGGTCCTGGGCACGTACTGCGTACCCATTGGCACCGGAGCGTTTTGCCCGGTATGCGCAGATGGTTTGGAACGTTACTACCGGAACAGCGGAGGAAAAAGCCCGGGCAGGGATCAGGCAGACGGAAGAATTTTGGCATCGGTTAGGGTTGCCGATAAATTTTACTGAATTGGGAATTGGGATTCAGTCAGAAGAGACACTTACTGAACTGGCGGCCATGTGTACGACCAACGATACCAAGCCGGTCGGCGTTTTCCTGAAACTTGATCAGGCGACAGCCTTGAAGATCTATCGGCAGGCTAATCGTTAAAGTTGACAGGATTACAGCTTGGCCTGTGTTGGATCAAGCCAGCAACCGGTGTGATAAAAAACATTTGTATTTTAATTTTCCTGTGGTATAATATTTTCGTGATTTTTTCTGCTCAATCCTTTACCGTACTAAAGTAAAAGATTGGCTAGGTGATCCTGTCGGTTGATAAAAGTCGCTGGCGGGATGGAAAGAAGGGACAAATATGGCACGTTTAGTGGGAACAATTTCAAGAGGGATCAGAACACCGATTATCAGAAAAGGGGACAATATAGCTGCACTGGTAACCCAGTCAGTACTCGATGCTGCCAGTGATAATGAGTGGGGGTTCAAATTCCGTGATCGTGATATAATCTGTATGACAGAGGCAATCGTTGCCCGGGCACAGGGAAATTATGCTACGGTTGATGATATTGCTGCTGATGTAAAGAAAAAATTCGGCGGCGATACGGTCGGGGTAATTTTTCCGATACTTTCGCGCAATCGTTTTGCTATCTGCTTGCGTGGTATTGCCAGGGGAGCCAAAAAGATCGTGCTGATGCTTTCCTATCCGTCGGATGAGGTCGGCAATCACCTGATCGATATCGATATGGTTGACAAATTTGGCATTGATCCGTATACGGATGTGCTCAGTTTGGAAAAATATCGTGAATTATTCGGGTACACTTTGCATCGTTTTACCGGTGTTGATTATGTTGCTTACTATAAGGAAATAATCGAAGAAGCTGGGGCTGAATGTGAGATAGTTTTTGCTAATAATCCTAAGACAATCCTCAACTATACGAAGAAAGTTTTGGCGTGTGATATTCATACATTGCCGCGGACAAAGCGCTTGCTCAAGGAAGCCGGAGCTGAAATAGTTCTTGGTTTGGACAATATCCTTGATGCTCCGGTAAATGGCAGCGGTTATAATGAAAATTATGGTTTGCTCGGTA
>CALCTX010000265.1 GCA_937907035.1 uncultured Selenomonadales bacterium | reverse complement strand
TAAGCTCCTGCTTTAAGGAAAAGCCCGGACCGCTGGTTGCAGTCAATACCTTTTTGCCGGCCAAAGACGCACCGAGGATAAGACCCATGCTGGCAATCTCATCTTCCATCTGGATGAACTTGCCTCCGACTTTCGGCAGATTCTCAGCCATATATTCAGCAATTTCTGTTGACGGAGTGATCGGATATCCTCCGAAGAAGCGAACTCCGGCAGCTAAAGCTCCGGCAGCGCAGGCTTCGTTACCCTGCATCAATTTTGCTTTGCTCATTTTGCCGCCTCCTTGTCAACAAAGATAGCATAATCCGGGCAACGCAGTTCACATTGCCCGCAGGCAATGCAGGCATTGCCGTTTACTACCTGAATCTTGCCTAATTCATCAAGTGCCAGTACTTGCTTGGGACAAAAAGCAACGCAGATGCCGCATCCCTTGCACCGGGCAGCTTTAATAGTGATCTCAGCCATGGTGTAAACCCTCCAATGTATTATAATAAATATTATTCATCATAGATTATGAGAAGAATACTTTTCTAATAATAACAAAAAATATATGGAAAGTCTATCATTTTTTACATATTAAGAATATAAATTTTTTTATAATTTATATAAATGAAGAAATGTTTGTATATTTAGCGGCAGAATTTGTTTAACACCATTAAAATGGTATAATAAAAATAAGGTTTAACGGAAATATGTACAATCGCGGGTGATCATAGTACGGAGGAGGGGAAAAATGGCGATAGCATTTAATAAACCGTTTATCAGCGGCAATGAGTTGAGATATATCAGTGAAGCTGTAAATTCAGGCAAGTTAGCTGGTAATGGACCGTTTACGAAAAAATGCCAGCAATTTTTTGAAGAGCGTTATGGGTTTAAAAAGTGTCTGCTGACAACTTCCGGGACCAGTGCCCTGGAAATGGCAGCGATTTTGACGGGGGTTGGCCCGGGCGATGAGGTTATTGTTCCTTCATATACATTTGTTTCTTCGGCTTTGGCATTTGCCCGCCAAGGAGCCAGTATTGTATTTTGTGACAGCAAGGCAGATGATCCAAATCTGGATGAAGATAAGCTTGAGAAACTGATCACGCCACGGACTAAGGTTATAGTGCCGGTACATTATGCCGGTATTGCCTGCGATATGGACAGGATCATGGAGATTGCCGCAAGGCATGATATTTTGGTCGTTGAAGATGCAGCACAGGGCGTGGATTCGTATTGTAAAGACCGGCCTTTGGGCGGTATCGGTCATCTGGGCTGCTTCAGTTTTCATGAGACGAAGGGGGTTGTCAGCGGTGAAGGCGGGCTCTTGGTGATCAATGATGACCGGTTTGTCAAACGCTCGGAGATCGTTTGGGAAAAAGGGACAAACCGGGCAGAATTTTTCCGCGGCGAAGTGAATAAATACGGCTGGGTTGGTATGGGGGGAGCCTTTGCTCCGTCGGAGCTGATCGCGGCATTTTTATGGGCACAGCTGGAATCAATGGATCATATTCAGCAGCAGCGATTGCAGATTTGGCAGAGGTATTATGCGGCTTTGAAGCCGTTGGCTGATAAAGGTGTATTTAGTTTGCCGGCAGTTCCGGATTTTTGTCGGCATAATGCGCATATGTTTTATTTGTTGTTTCCGACAATGGAAAAACGCAAGGCGTTTATGCAGATATTAAAAGATAAAGGGATTGGCTGTACAGCACATTTCTTGGCATTGCATTCGTCTGATTATTATAGGGATAAATATGTTGGGGAACCGCTTGGTAATTGTGATAAAGTTGTTGATACAATCTGTCGGCTGCCGCTTTATTGCGGATTGACGGAAGTTGAACAGGAGCAGGTTATTGCAGCGGTAAAAGCAGCAGCAGGAGAAATAAAATGAAGGCAGGTAAGATAAATTGGAAAACAATATGAAAAGGGTGCTTATACTTGGCGTTGGCGGGTTTATTGGTACGGCAATCGCTGCCAGGCTTTTAGCAGAGGACAATTATCTGGTTTGCGGACTGGATATGAGGGCAGAAAATCTTTCTGAGATCATAGACCACCCGCGGTTTACCTTTTTGTGCGGCGATGTCCGGCAAAATGCAGAATGGGTGGAAGAACAGGTTGCGCTTTGCGATGTTGTATTGCCGCTCATTGCTGTGGCCACACCGATTGCTTATATAGAAACGCCGTTACGGGTTTTTGAACTGGATTTTGAAGAGAATTTAAAGATCGTAAGACTTTGCCATAAATATAAAAAACGAGTAATTTTTCCGTCGACTTCGGAAGTGTACGGAATGTGTGATGATGATGATTTTGATGAAGAAACGTCAAGGTTTGTTCTCGGACCGATAAAAAATCAGCGCTGGATATATTCATGTGGCAAGCAGATGCTGGACCGGGTGATCTGGGCATATGGCGGCGAAGGCTTGGAATTTACTTTGTTCCGGCCGTTTAACTGGATCGGGCCGAAGCTTGATTCTTTGGAAGGCGCAAAAGTTAAGCATTCCCGGGTAATAACCCAGTTCATCTGGCATTTAGTAGCCGGCGAGCCAATTCAGCTTGTTGACGGCGGGGCGCAAAAACGTTCCTTTACCGATATCGATGATGGTACGGAGTGTTTGTTCCGGATAATTGAGAACCGGCAGGGTGCTTGTAACGGAAAGATCATCAATATCGGAAATCCGGCCAATGAATTCAGCATCAAAGAGTTGGCGGAGATCATTGTGGAGCAGTTTGAGCAACATCCGTTGCGGAGAGAATTTCCTGCTTTTGCCGGACTGAAGATCGTCAACAGTATGGATTATTACGGCAAAGGATATCAGGATTGTTCTCATCGCCGGCCAAGCATAAAAAATGCGAAACAGTATTGCGATTGGGAACCGCATACGTCGTTGCGTGATTCGGTTAAAAAAATGCTCGATTATTTTTTGCCGTTGGCTTTATCGGATAAAAAACAACTGCTTGTTAAATGAAGGTAAATTTTGATATGAGAAAGGG
>CALCTX010000264.1 GCA_937907035.1 uncultured Selenomonadales bacterium | reverse complement strand
TGTCTTGTATGAACTTATAAAAGCTTGGCTTTGTGAAACCTTCTCTGATGGCATCTGCGGTCAGAATGATTCCTGATTCATCTGTTAACTCAAAAATGTTTTCCATAGCGACTCACCAACTTTCGTGCTAATATTGTATATTATATTAGCACGAAAGTAAAGTTATCATTTTCAATTCCAATAATTATCTTTCGATCTCTCATGCTTGGTCTTGAAGTACTCGATCAGGGCATGAGCCTCAACGACTTTGCCTCTGCCAAAATCAGCTGACGGGAAGTCCGGTGCGTTGAAGAGTTTCTGCACGGTCTTCTCTGACCAATGTGTCAGATCCGCCACCTCGCTGATGGTATAGAACTTCGCATCGCAAGCTAATGGTGTTCCTTCCTGAGGAACAATAAATGGATTCACCATATTCTTCTTCCTTTCCGAAACATATACTGTTTCTTTTCCATATTAAAAGCCGGAACGAAATCGTTCCGGCAATGTTGTCTGATTAATTCAAATGTTTGATTGCTCGACAAGCTGGAATTTGTGAGTCTCATCGAAGCAAAAACAAATCAATCGTAGACAGTCTCCCAACGATTGTTATTGGCAGCTTCAAAGCACATTCTGATTTGTTCTTCATTGCATTTTTCTTTTGCAAGATCGGGTATTTCATCCATGGCAAAATATCTGCTGTCAACGGTTTCTAAGTTTTGTTTGAAAGAACCACTAACAACGTGACAGAGAAAGAAAAACTTAACGATCTTGTAGGCATATGGCGGCAGATTATGCTTATCTCTGTCCTGCACAGCGATCAGCCTGTCAACCACAACATCCAGCCCCGCTTCTTCTTTTACTTCTTTTACAGTGTTTTCAGCCGGGGACATATTATAATCGCACCAACCGCCGGGTATTGACCATTTACCGCCGTGCTCACAGACAAGCAGAATTTTTCCATCATCAATGATAACTGCTCGTGTATCAATTTTGGGCGTCTGATAACCGGTATCATCGCAGAACAATCCCTTGACCTTGTCGATCGGAATTCCTGTCCGTTCAGACATCATTTCCGCAGAAATATCCCGAATTCTCTGATAGCGTTCTTTGTCAAAATCGTCATGTCCGTAAAACAATCCGGCTTGAGCAAGACTTTGCAACTCTTTTGCCCATTCGATGATTTTTTCCATAAAGACTGTTCTCCAAATTCCTGTTTATCGAGTAAACGGTATCACGGGAAACCGGGATTTATTCCTCTGACTTTTTTCCGCAGTGTCGGCAAAAATCTCCGCCGTTTCTGCCTGATGGTTTCCCACAATGAGGACATCCGGTATACTGTTTTTTATTGTCTTAAGACAGGACCGATCCAAGTTCACTCATTTGGCTGCAACTCGACGGCGTCAATGTTTATCTTATTTATGCTTCCGCGAAAGTCGTCGCCCAGGAATATACCGGCCACGGCAGTAAAAGACTCCTCAGATTCCGACACAAAATATTCCTGCTTTGAAATACCGTCTTCTTTCAATAAGCTCTTTGCCTCT
>CALCTX010000263.1 GCA_937907035.1 uncultured Selenomonadales bacterium | reverse complement strand
GCTTACCTGCTTGCCTTCAGCATTGATACTCGTGGTCGTCCACTGAATATCCTTGCCGATCATGTTGCTCAACTGCCCGACAAGTACTGAAGTGTCAATATTATTGACCAGTTCAGTTACCGATGCCAATTGATCAACCATATTGGTCATCTGCTCCAGGGAGCTGAAGTTTGCCAGCTGGGCAATGTATTCAGCATTGTCCTGTGGATCAAGCGGATCCTGATACTCCATCTGCTTTACCAGAAGCTGCAGAAATGCATCTTTGCCAAGTGCACCGCCAGCCTGCTGAGTTTTTGTTGCCTGTTGTACATAATCAGATGTCTTATAAGTCACACCATCAACGGTGATCGTATTTAAATCATTTGCCATTTTGTTGTCCCCCTTTCGGGTCTTATACCATATAATCTACGCCTTCGGCCGATACCGTTTGTGCCCGGTCAATGTTTTCAGCAGCTGCTGCCGCAGTAATCTCTGCATCCTCTGCAAAAGAATCGAGGTCAGCTCGTAAATTACGAACCTGCGAGGGTTGCTGCTGAGACTGCTGATAACCTGACTGTTGACCAGTTTGGTCGCCGAGAAAGGAGTTGTCCGAGAGCCCGGTCCGTACATCGATATTATCGACCTTGAGGCCTTGCTCCTGAAGCTCCTGCTTCAATTGAACCATCGTACTTTCAATGATCCCGCGCACTTGCGCATTATCACTGTGGAATGACGCATTGACTGCTCCGTTGGCCGTTACTGAAACCTTAAGTGTCAGCTCGCCCAAATGCTCCGGCTTTAAACGAATGACCATCTCTGTATCCTGCACATTGCGAATAAGCTTGGCCTGTTCAATTATCTGCTGCGGAACATCAAAGTCAGTTGTGACCGGAGTCTCTGCAGATATACCGCCAGTCTCCGTTATCTCGCCAAACGTCTGTGCAAAGCTGTCAGAAACAATCGGTTGTACTGTCTCTGCAGCAACCTGTTTAACAGGTTTTACTGTGTCAAACGCCGCTTCCTCCGGAAGTTCAGTTCCCTGCTCTATCTTTTCGCCAGTTCTGGCATTCGTCAGTGCCTGCTGCTGGCCGCCATTATGTTTCGGCTGTTCTTGCATATCCCCGGACATCTGCGCTTCTGCCTGCGGAAGAACAGTTCTTCTGTCTTCTACAGTAAGCGGTATGCCCTCCAGAATATTACCTTTTTTGTCAGTATCCTGAATTTCGGTTTCCGGTTCATCAACTCTGCGCTGGCTCATTTGCGGCTGCATTGCAGATGTCAAAATCTGTTCCCCTGCTGCTGCCATCGGCTGCTCAAATGTCGCTGTTTCTTCAGCCATCGGCTGTGTCATTTGCGGTTGTACCGCAGTCTTTGCAACCTCAACCGAAGTTGCTTCAACCGGAGCTTTTTGCTGCAACATATCAATAAGTTGCTGATTTTGTACTGCCTGCTTGACAGTTGCATCATTCTGAGGAATGAGTGCCTCCAGTGCTTGCGGTGCCAGCTCAGTTACTGATTCTATCGGTGTTTCTGCTTTTATCGCTGCCATATCCGGATGAACATTCTCTGCCTGTTCAACCAGCACCGGTTCTTCAACCAACTGCGGTTGAGCCACCATTGCACTGCCAGCCAAAGCTATAAGCATAGTCGCTGAATCAGCCGCCGCCTGAAGATCGACCGGTTCATCTTTTGCTTCAGCTTCAACCAAAGCATCCGTAACCGTTACATCGGCTTCGCCTTGATCTGCCTTGCCAACAGTCTCGCCAGCTGCTTCCTTGGCAACCTCCTGCACAACTTCCTTAATGACTTCTTCAGGAGCTTTTTCCGGCTGTTGAGCAACCTCCGATCTGGCTGAATCTGTTTTGGCCCGGGAAAGTTCCCGATCAAAACTGCTCCCGGAATTTTTTGTTTCCGAAGCTCTGACGATCGAATCTTTGCTTGCTCCTGCTGCCTGCCCTGTTTTTGCTGTTTGTGCCTGCGCATTTACAAATAAGTTTGCTACCTGCATCTTCTTCACCTCCTTTCATAATAATTATGGTTCTATTTATTGAAGCCGCCCGATTTTTGGAACGGCTGAACCACCATGAAAAATTATATTTGACAACCTGCCGGCTTTTACCGGATCGAGCTTGGCCAATACTTTTGCCGCCGCACTTTCTTCCATGCGTTGCAAAACGGAAATTACTGTAGCATCATCCATTTCATTCATAATATCGGCCGCTTCCTGCGGTTTCATATTTTCATAGAGTCTTGCCAGTTTGGCTGCCCGCTTCTTTTCGGCTTTAGCTGCTTCCTGCATCTGCTTTTCTATGTCAGCCTTGGTGATCTTTATCTGTTTCGAAGGAGCCTTTTCTTCAGCTTGTTTTGGCCGGACATCTTCTACCGCCGGCTTCTTTTTATCTTTGTCTGCTTCGCCTTCCGGTTTTGTTTTTTCTTCCGGCTCCGGTTCCGGTTCCGGAAGTGGTGGCGGTTCAACGAAATTCTCCCCGATTACCGGCCATTTCCAAAGCATCAGACTACGGTTCAGCTCATCAAGATTCAAGACCTTGAAATACAATGCCAAATATATACTGCCGGCAATTGCCCCAACTACCGCACTGGCAATCAGCAATCTTTTCAGAACGAACCATAATTTGCTGCCAACAAATTTAATGGCATTCCAAATGCGACGTGCTGTATTGGACAAAGCCAAAATTATACGCCGATATGCACTGACAAACGGATCTGTCAAAGCTGCAAATATTCTCCCGAAAAAGCCTCGTTTTTTCTTGGGCTTTACTTCTTCCGGGGAATCCTCTGCCGGTGGTACTGTCTCTTGATTTATATCTTTGTCTGCCATAACGGTATCACCTTTTTACTATCTATATAAGTCAAGCACCTTATTTACATAACCAACGGTTTCATTATAGGGTGGCACCCCGCCGTATTCCTTGACCGCCTGCGGCCCGGCATTGTAAGCCGCAACCGCTTTTGTAACATCACCGCCAAAAGTATCAAGCATCTGGCGAAGATATTGCGTACCACCTTCAATATTTCCTTTAACATCGTAAGGATCAACGCCTAAAGCTGCTGCTGTATCCGGCATCAGCTGCATTACCCCGATCGCTCCGGCATCTGAACGAGCTGCCTGGGAAAAATCCGATTCAGTCTGAGCTACCGCTGCAACCAAGTGCGGATCGACATTGTATTTAGCTGCCGCTTCAGTAATAAGCGCTTCATACTCACCAGCCGCTGTTGTTCCCAAAGGCTTGGTCTCCGCATCAATAATAGCCGGAGATGTTTTTCCTTTTTTCAGTTCAGTATGCAACATTTTTTCAAACGACGGCTGTTGCAATGCTTCCGTCTTTTGAGGGCGCATTCCGACTTTTGTTTCAATATCAGTGATCCGCTGTCGGACCGCTTCTATTCTGGATAGATCGATCATGCTTTATCCCTCCGCTTTCTTCCCCCGCATTGTGAGCTGAAGTCCTATTTCATCGAGCATTTTCTGTTCTTCATCCAGCGCCTCTTTTTGATACTGCTGGAATCGTTTTTCCTTCAGCTGTTCAATACTTTTCAGTTTATTCATCCGCTTGAGCAATTCATCAAGACATTTCTGCTTGTCCGCCCGAACTTCAATGATCAATTGTTGCTGT
>CALCTX010000262.1 GCA_937907035.1 uncultured Selenomonadales bacterium | reverse complement strand
CTTACGAATACATCAAACGTACGGTAGAGGTGCGGGTAACCGAAACTACTATTGAAATCTATTATAATCACAACCGCATTGCCTCTCATCGCCGTTTAAAAGGGCGATTGGGTCAATACAGTACTATTACGGAACATATGCCGGAAGACCACCAGAAATATCTGGAATGGAATGGTGATCGTTTCCGTAAATGGGCTGAAAAGATTGGAATAAATGCATATACTGCAGTAAATGCAATACTTACCTCTAAGTCTTTGGAACAACAGTCTTACCGGAGTTGTATGGGGTTATTAAAGCTTGCTGAAAGGTATTCGGCAGCAAAACTTGAGGCTGCCTGTCAGAAAGCACTTTCCTATACCGCATCTCCAAGTTACAAAAGTATCAAAAATATTCTTGTGACCAATTTTGAAAAGTTGAATCCGAAATCGGATAAAGCTGTAACAGTCCCAAAGATACACGGCATTACAAGAGGTGCCGACTATTACCGGAGGTAAGTGAATATGACAAATCAAAGTACAATAGATAAACTGATCGAGATGCGATTAACATCCATGGCAAATGCATTTCGTAATCAGCTTAACGATCCAAAACTTAAAGATATCCCTTTTGAAGACAGATTTGGAATGCTGGTGGATATTGAATATAACAGCCGTAAAAATAATCGTTTGAAACGGCTTATCCGTAATGCAAGTTTTGATCAGTCTGATGCCAGTATAGTGAATATCAACTATACATCCGGCCGCAAGCTGAATAAAGAGCTGATCAGCAGGCTCGCTACTTGCGAGTATATATCTGAGTATAGGAATCTTTTTATTACCGGTGCAACCGGCTGCGGTAAAACATACATGGCCTGTGCTTTTGGATTGGAAGCATGTAAGCAATATTTCAGTACAAAATACGTACGGTTGCCGGATTTACTTATTGATTTAGATAGTGCAAGAGCAGACGGCGCTTATAAAAAGGTAATGGCTAAATATGCAAATCCTGTGCTGCTGATACTCGATGAATGGTTACTTCTGAAGCCTTCCGAAACTGAACAACGTGATATTTTTGAACTTTTACATCGGAGACGAAAAAAATCGTCAACTATTTTTTGCTCACAGTACAGGTTTGAAGAATGGTATGATCAACTCGGTGGTGCTGCCAGTCCTTTGGCTGACGCGATAATTGATCGTATTGCTCATGACAGTTATCGTATTAACATCACAAGCGTTAATCCTGATCATGACATCTCTATGAGAGAAGTCTATGGATTAGATAAAAATTTGCGCGAGTAAACTCGCATCAGTGGTTTCCGCAGACCGGACTGCCGGTTTCCACCTCTCCGGTCATGCGGTTTCCTTGCACAAGAATATCCACCCCCACAAAAAACATGCTAAAATTTTTACTAAAAATGATTTATTCATGACAACACCATCATGTTATGGTAACATAAGCTTAAAAGTCCTTATCACCATACACACTTACAGGAAGGAGGCTTTTCCTTGAAAATCACAATTGAGGGCATGATGTGTGAACACTGCGTTAAACATGTTATTGAAGCCTTGTCTGAAATCAACGGTTTATCAAATATCAAAGTAAATTTGCAAGAAGGGATTGCTACTGTTGATGGCTATGCCGATACTGAAACAATCTGTACTGCAATCGACGATGCCGGATATGGCGTTATTTCCATTGAACCTTGAACGCAATAATAAACGAACGGGGCCACTGCATGTGAACATTAAAACATACAATGGCCCCGTTATTTATTTATTTAAAAAGCTCGTACGAAATTCTGCCGTACTGATATACTGCTTCACAAAATTAAGCAACATATTATCCATTCCTGACAATATCCTCGATGGCCGCCACACAAGCATGACATGAAAATTTATTGCCGGTATTATCGGCTTTTTTACTAATTTTTTATCATTTTGAATGACAAATCCCGGTAAGATAGAAATCCCTTCCCGTTTAATAATAAACTCCTTTATCGTCTTTATCGGCTTAAAAGTATATGCTACCTGAGGTATAAATCCGTTTCGCTGACAACACCGAAAAACGCTCTTATATTGATAATTATATTCCTTTTGCATAATAAACTTTGAGTTTTTCAGCTTAAAGACATCAACCGCATTAAGTTGTTCAAGCGGATGACCATGATACAAACAAAGGCTCATACTATCTTTCATTATAAGCATTTCGCCCGCTCTTTCCGGAACATCATCCCCCAGAATGATCCCGAAATCCAATTCGCCACTTTGTATACGCCGCTGTATTTCTGTTGAATCATCATACTCCTGAATATCCAATTTAAAACCGGGATAAGCGGTAATAAACTTTGTAAAGAGGTCAGGAAACAAATATGATTCAATAAGCGGCGGCACACCAAAATGTATTGTATTAGCCGATTTTTTATCAAATTGTTCAATATCTTCCCGAGCGACTTCAACCGCCCGAATGATTTTTTCTGCATGAACCAAAAGAGCTTTCCCTTGCGGTGTCAGAGTAACGTGCTTTATACGACGGTCAATAAGCAATACCCCTAACTCCGCTTCCAAAGCCTTTATTCCCTTAGTTACAGAAGGCTGTGACACATGCAGCATCTCTGCCGTCCGCGTAAAACTCTCATATTTGCTTAATGCCGCAAAATATTCAAGCTGGCGAAATTCCATTATTCTCCGCCTCCTCAAAACTCCTTTGATCATCCAGACATTTTTACGAAATAAACTTCCTCTTTATTCCTAACAAGTATTTTATCATAACCAAATCGAATATCAAGAACAATTAACAAAAATGCCATTGGTTGATCTATTAAATAAAATCAAACCAATGGCATAACATATTCTAAAATAAAATTCTATATAACAAATATCACAACCGTAGTGACTGCTATCGCTACAAGCATAGCTGCTGCAACTAAAAAGCCCTCTTTTGTTCTCGGATAACCGAAATGACATTCCTCCCCCAAGAATCCGCGCTTCAGGAAAAATGAAAATTTCTCCCGTTTGCGAAACCATTGTGCCTTATTAGCCGGACCAATAAATTTGCTTGTAAGATAAGAGATCATCAGCGCACAAGCCATCGAACAAAACAAACGCGTTAAAAATTGTGTTTCATGCATATTCGACAAAAACTCAACCATACAATACCCTCCCAGTTAAACCAGACCAATACTTGACAATTGATTATACAATAGATACCTTGATAAATCAAGTAATACACAAGATACTTACTGCTTTATTCAGCAAAAAAGGAGCCGGAAAACCGGCTCCTTAATTTTTGCTTTTCCCTGTTTAACTGATCAAGGGAAGAACGGCCATACCATCGGAATTACTATGAGGGATACAGCCAAGGATACGATGATCAAAGGAACACCGCACTTTACATAATCCATGAAGGAATACTGGCCAGGGCCAAGTACGAGAGTGTTCGGCGGAGTACCTACCGGAGTACCATAAGCGCAGGATGCTGCTACAGCGATAGCCATGAGTACGGCTGCCGGGGAAGCACCGATGTTCTGAGCAATGGAAATACCGATCGGGCAGAGAAGAGCTGCCGATGCAGTATTGGACATGAACTGAGTAAGACCGCAGGAAAGAGCGAAGAGTACGCCGGTGAGTACCAGCGGGCTCGGGCTGCCGCCCATTGCAGCGCAAACAGTGTCAGCGATGAGCTTGCCGGCACCGGTCTTTGCCATTGCAGTTGCAACCGGCATCATACCAGCGAACAGGAAGATGGTTACCCAGTCGATACCTGCATAAGCCTGCTTCTCAGTTACGCACTTCGTGATTACGAGGAAGAGAGCGCCGATTACGGCTGCCATCTCAAGGGTGATGCCCTTAATGTTAAGAGCCATTACTACTACTACAGCGATAAGAGTTGCAAGTACGAGCATCTGCTTCTTGGAATCAGTCGTAGAAGCCTGTGCCTCTTTTGCTGCCTCTTCATCAATCTCTACATCGTCAGCATTGATTTCGCCCTCCGGGAGGAGATGCTTACCAATAAAGAGCATGTAGATGATAGTAGCGATAGTCAAAGGAATACCGATCCAGGCAAATTCGAAGAAACCGAACGGCTTATAGCCGGCATTCTGCATTGCGGCAGAAGCAAGAATGTTCGGCGGAGTACCTACGAGGGTAATAACACCGCCGCAGCCGCAGCCAAATGCCAGCGGCATGAGCTCTTTCTTCGGGGATACATGAGCAACCTCGCAGATACCGAGAATAACCGGCATGAGGGCTGCGCAGGTACCAGTGTTGGAGGAAATACCGGACATAATAGCCGCGATACCCATAACACCGATCATAAGGGAGTTCTCACCTGTACCTACCATCTTTACTACCTTGGTACCGATAGCCTGAGCGAGGCCAGTGTGGAACATTGCCGAGCCGATAACGAACATACCGGCGAAGAGAACTACTGTGGAGTTGGAAAGACCGGAGAATACAGTCTTTGCCGGAATAAGTCCTGCAAGACCGCAAGCGATTGCACCGCCCATAGAGGTTACTGCGAGCGGAATAATCTCAGTTACAAAGAAAATTGCAACTACAGCAAGTATGCACAAACATTTTATTGCTGGTGACATTTTATAACCCCTCCTATGAAATTTTACTAATTACTTTGGATAACCTGACCCCCGGCCATGCTTTGCATGGACTCCGTTCTCTCAAAAAGCAGTCAGGCCTGACGGCTGATTGAAGCCGGCCTGCCTCACACCGCTATCTTTACAGAACGGACAAAGCATAGTGAAAGGTTAGGAAAAACATATTAGCCGAGCATTGCGAGCATTGCGCCTGCTGCTACAGCGGTACCGATAACGCCTGATACGTTCGGGCCCATTGCATGCATCAGGAGGAAGTTGCCCGGGCAATACTTCTGACCAACAATCTGGGATACACGGGCTGCCATCGGTACTGCAGAAACGCCTGCCGAACCGATAAGCGGGTTGATCTTACCACCGGAGGTGATATACATAATCTTACCAAACAAGCAGCCAAGAGCAGTACCAGCTGCGAAAGCAACAAGGCCGAGGCAGATGATGAGGATGGTCTTCATGTTGAGGAAGGACTCAGCCGACATCGTAAGACCGGTACCAGTTGCAAGGAAAATCGTTACCATGTTCATAAGTGCGTTCTGTGCAGTATCGCTGAGACGGTCAGTTACACCGGACTCACGGAACAGGTTGCCGAGCATGAGCATACCGATAAGGGATGCTACCGGCGGGAGAAGCAGGGATACGACGATAGTTACTACTACCGGGAATACGAGACGCTCAAACTTCGTTACATCGCGAAGCTGACCCATGCGTACCTGACGCTCCTTCTGAGTCGTGCAGAGTACCATGATAGGCGGCTGAATCAGCGGTACGAGAGACATATAGGAATATGCCGCTACCGCGATTGCACCGAGAAGGTGCGGAGCCATCTTTACAGTGAGGTAAATTGCCGTCGGGCCATCAGCACCGCCGATGATACCGATTGCTGCTGCTTCCTTAACATCGAAGCCGAGAACCATTGCACCGCCGAGAGCTACGAATACACCGCCCTGTGCTGCTGCACCGAGGAGAAGAGTCTTCGGGTTTGCAATGAGCGGACCGAAGTCAGTCATTGCGCCTACGCCCAGGAATATTACCGGCGGGAATATTTCGTGCTGAATACCATAGCTGATTGCCTGCATTACGCCAGGTGCCGTGAAGAACTCCGTCTTCGGGAAGTTCGTCATGATGCAGCCGAAAGCAATCGGCGAAAGAAGAAGCGGCTCATAGCCTTTCTCGAAGGCGAGATAAAGGAGTATGCAGCCTACTGCGATCATAATTGCATTTCCACCGGTGAATGCAGCAAAGCCGGAATCATTCCATACTGCTCCGATGGAAACCATAAATGCATTCCATAATTCCATGTTTAATAAGTCCTCCTTATAATTTGGTTACTGCCAAGGAATTTCGGGCAGTAATCTTACATTACCGTATTGTTGATACCGGAAAGACGGCCGGAATTCTTCCAGGCTGCGCTCTCTACCGGACGAACGGCGGTAATCTGTGCACTGGAGTAGCCCATTGATGCTACAGCTGCAGCAATTACAGCAATGATTGCAGTGTTGTCTGCCTTCGGTGCTGCTACTGGTGCGGCTGCCACAGGAGCTGCTGCCTTCGGTGCAGGTGCTGCCTTCGGCTCAGCCTTCTTGTTCTTCGTCGGGTCGATTACATGAATCAGCTGAACGAGAATCTGAAGACCAACAAGAACAGCGAATACTATCGTCATGTTGATAAGCATGATGATAATCGGGTTAGTTGTTACCGGTTGTCCCACTAAAATCACCTCTCTGCCCTCGGGGTCGGGACTGCCTCTCCCTTCAGGCTAATTTTGGAAACCCGCCTACGCCTTTTTCTTCGTAGGATCGATAACGTGAATCAGCTGAACCAAAACCTGAAGTCCAATCAGCACCGCAAATACGATGGTCATGTTGATCAGCATAATGATTATCGGATTCGTCGTCACCGGCTGTCCCATATTGTCACCTCCTCTATTAAATTGCTCCTGCTAAATTACCGTTTTCCTCAATTCCGTTACGGATTTATAATTCCCATTTGGCAATGCCGTATCGGTTTATATATCTATCCCGTTACTGAAAACAACGCGCAATTAAAGCAGTTTTATAAGCAGACATGCTTATAGAGCTTTGGAATAATAATATTATTCATATCCCATTCCGTCAATTCGTTGTCAGCAGTATCCTATTGGCATAAAAATCCCGCCCAAGTCAACATTTATGCCAAACTGCAATAGTTTTTATTATTTTATCAGATTTCAGATTTTCGACATAAAAAATACTGCCCGGCTCTTTATTTGCAAGAGTCGGGCAGTATTGCCAAATCGGATAATATAATTATCCCAAATTGTCATACAAAGCAAGGAGATAAACGGGGTTTATCCTCTGCCCTGCAAAGCGCAGTCACCTATCAGGGGAAGAACGGCCATACCATCGGGATAACAACGAGGGATACAGCAAAGGATACGAGAATCAAAGGAACACCGCACTTTACATAATCAAGGAACTTA
>CALCTX010000261.1 GCA_937907035.1 uncultured Selenomonadales bacterium | reverse complement strand
CAGCAATTTCACTTTTATACTTGTCAATGCCCATATTCCCCAGGCAAAACTCACATGTACCCTCAAAATATGTTATCATATCGCGCATCCGCTCTTTTGTGTCTGCGCCTTCATGCTCACACCACATAATCTTTCCTCCCGGTCACCATAACACTAATAAACATTTCATTCAGCGGTCCACTTGTTCCTGCCGGTTCTCTTTGATACATACAGCCGTTTATCGGCTTCATCTATCAACCGATAACAGTCTTCCGCGCTTTTGCACGCGCCAGTCGCTATGCCGGCACTTATCGTAACAATCTCAGCAGCTGCTGAATGTTCATGCTTTAGCTTTCTGCGATAAAGGTCTTTCATAACCTTTTCCGTTAACCAGATTCCTTCTTGTGGCAGCGGATTCTTTATTATTAACAAAAATTCTTCGCCACCATATCGTATTGGGAAAATACGTTCATCAGAAACATTTTGCAGAATCGAGCCTATCGTCTGCAACCCCTTGTCTCCTGCATCATGTCCATAGGTATCATTATATTGCTTGAAATAATCAATATCCATCATCACTGTACACCATTGTTCCGTTTTATTCTCTGTCAGTGATGCTTCTGTTACAGCCTCATGCAAAAATCGTCGATTGAATATGCCAGTCAACGAATCCATATTGATGCGCTTGCCTAAATCCTTATTGCGCTCCATCAAATCTCGAGTTTCCTGCTCAATTGTCTCAAGGCCATATATATCGATCAAATACTTGGAATACGCATAATTCTTATCCTGTGAAACCTGCGTACTTAACTTGGAATACTTCTCATAATATTCCAAGGACATCTTATAATCGCCAATTTTTTCATAAATTGCCGAAACACTTTGATACAGATCAAGACGTTTGAAATCCAGATCATATTCTTCTGCCGTTTTCAATGCGGTAATAAAATCTAATAACGCTTCTTGATATTTTCGTTTACGTAACAGATAGCGGCCGTTGATCTCCTTTATCCGGATATACAGATCAACAATATCCTGATCAGCAGTACCTTTATCTAAATAATGTTCTAATAATTGACTGCAATTATCAAGCTCGCCTAATTCCCGATAAGCGTAAACAATGCTAAGCAATCGTTTTTTCTCCTCGCCCGGAGAAACATCGCCTTCGCCCCATTGCAGTTCTTTATGCAATTCCCGAATCTGCAACAGCAATCTATAATATTTTTCAGCTTTTTCCATCATTGTGCTACCCTCACAATTCAATGAAAATACGTCTACAAAATCCACTTACTTAAATTATAATCAAACTCTTATCCAAAAACAATAACTCAAAAAGAAAAAATAGGACTTTTCCCCTAAAATAAATTGTAAACCAGCCAGGCCATGATCCAAGCCACCAAACATTGCCAAAAGACTACTCCAAAAGCCCAACACACTCCCAATTCCCGTCGTATCGCAGCCACCGCTGCCACACAAGGTGTGTAAAGCAAGCTGAATACTAACATTGAAGCCGCTGACATCGTTGAAAGTGCCGCGTGTATTCCCCCGTCATTCCTGACCAAAATCCCCATCGTTGAAACAACACTTTCCTTAGCCAAAAAACCGGAAATAAGTGATGTGCATATCCGCCAATCTCCCAGCCCGATTGGCTCAAAGACTGGTACCAAAGTCCCCGCCAGCATCGACATAAGACTGTTCTGTGAATCAGTTACCATGTTAAAATGCCCGTCGAAGCTCTGCAATATCCAAATCACAATTGTTGCCGCCAAAATAACGGAAAACGCACGGGAAATAAAATCATTAGCCTTCTGCCAAAGCAACTGAACCACATTTCTCATACTTGGAAGACGATAATTGGGAAGTTCCATAACAAACGGTACTGCTTCTCCTTTGAAAATTACCTTTTTGTAAAACAAGCCTATCAGCACCGCCAAAATAATTCCTAAAACATACAAGGCTGTCATTACCAAGCCACCGTTTTGCGGGAAAAACGCCGCAACAAAAAATGCATATATCGGTAATTTGGCACTGCAACTCATAAACGGCGTCAACAATATCGTCATTCGGCGATCCCGTTCACTGGGCAAGACCCTGGTCGCCATAACAGCCGGCACAGTACAGCCAAATCCCAGCAACATCGGGATTATACTTTGCCCGGAAAGGCCTATCTTTCGAAGCAATTTGTCCATAAAAAATGCTACCCGGGCAATATAGCCACTATCTTCAAGGATTGACAAAAAGAAAAACATCGTCACAAGAAGGCTTGCAACCTCCGCGATGGGGAACGCCCACCACACGGCGTCGACGCTGCCGGACAGGCTGAGAAGATACGCTGCCGGAAGCAGCACGACCAGCTGACGGCACAGAGAGGTGACCGTCGAATACAGTCCGTTGCCGAGGGCCTGAAAGCAGCCGCCGAGGGCGATACAGACCGCCGCGACGGGGAAGTGGATGCTGATGATGCGCAAAGCCTTGCAGCCGAGG
>CALCTX010000260.1 GCA_937907035.1 uncultured Selenomonadales bacterium | reverse complement strand
CTATTACGGCTTGTTTTTGGTTTAACAACCATCTCTCAACAGGGCTGATTTTTTGCTTGTTCAGGGACTGCAATATGGCGATGGCATCAGTCGAAAAAACACTCTCAATAAATCCGCCGAGCTGTATGAGCCGCCGTGTTCTTTCTTTGCGAGCCGATTCGTGAGCCTTAGCTTTTTCAGCTTTTATTTTTTTTTGAAGTTCGATGATCTTACTGGAATATTCATTAATCCGTTTTTGGCGGGATGTTGTCATTTTTTTCAGCTCCTTTAACTAAGTTTAGCGAATCAAGTGCTTTGACGGCTTCGGCCTGAAGTGTTTTGTTGATCAAGTGTGAATAAATATTAAGCGTTATCGAAGTATTACTATGCCCTAAACGTTCGGAAATAACTTTTATGTTGACATTGTTTTCGAGTAGCAGACTGGCATGATAATGTCGCAAATCATGAAATACGATTTTTCGGTTGATTCCAGCGGCCTTGAGCAGCGGATGCCAGACCCTGTGCATGAAGTTAACGCTGCTCAATGGCTTGCCGATTGAATTTGTAAACACCAAATTTTGGTTGTTTGCAAAAATTCCGGCGTATTTTTCGGCAAATTCATTTTGCTGTTTGAGCCAGTATAGTAATTCATCAGCCATATACCGAGGAATATCAATAACACGCTCGCTATGAGCCGTTTTAGGGCTGTCCAACATAGTTCCTTTGCCTCTGACATTACTAAGCGTCATATCGACTCTTATTTTGCAGTTTTTGAGGTCTAACGACTTTTTCCTTAGAGCAAGAATTTCACCTTGCCGTAGGCCGGTAGTGACGGCAAGTAATATAACAAGATAATATTCTCGGATCAGGTATTGACCGGCTTCACTATCTTTGTTTACGCCGTTATAATCTCCGGATTTTGCTTTTTCAAGCAGTAATTTAACTTCTGTTGTCGTCAGCATTTCTTTTTCGATTCGTGGGATTCGTGGAACTCGACAGGGCTTGCCGGGATGCCGTAATATATAACCGTGATCAATGGCTGCCGATAAACAAGCGTTTATGTGTGTTTTAATGGTTTGCACGGTTCGGGGAGTGTGTGTTTCGGCTATGCTATTCAAGTATTGTTGGATGGTATGCGTGGTGAGTTTGTCCAGCCAAAGCTCCCCGAATGTCGGTATTATGTGATTATTGACAGTAATACGATAGTTGGTGTAGGTTGCTGGTTTGACTGTTTTTTTTATGACATCGTTTAGCCATTGCAGACACCAGTCTTTTACTTTCAGGCGTTTTGTTTGTCCGGCGGCTACTTCCTGCCGCCAGGATTCAACTTTTGTCCGCAAGTCTTTTTTGTTTACTGCACTTAACTCTTTACGTAACATCTGACCGCTCAGCGGATCAGTGTAATAACCGCGCCAACGCCATACCCCCAAGTCCTCTCTGTAGAAAAAGGTACCTTCTCCGTGTGCCCGCCTGCTCATTTGGCCATCTCCTCGGCAATTTGCAGCTGCGACCTAACCCAAGAAACTGGGACGAGTCTTTTATTGAGAAATTTTACAGTCGGTATTTGGCCTTTGCGGGCCATAATATGCAGACTTGTCTTGCTTAGTGCTCCACCGAAAACAAGTTCCTGGACCTGATTAATTGTGTAGTACTTTTGAGTTAATTCCATAACTATTTGCTCCTTTCGTTTAGCGTTTCATACAATCACAGGGTACTATTACTGGCTCATCGACTACTGGATCGTCGGTATGAGTGGTTATTTTGCCAGCGCCGTGGCACTTCGGGCAGTCTGGGTCAGCATAGAACGCCGTGGTTCCTTCTGCCGGTTTTGGCTTCCACTTACCGGTACAAGCCCTGCGTAAAAATGCGCCGGGACTCCGAATATTATGGGCCTGCTGCTGCCAGACAGCCAATGCGTCGTCGACAGTTGCATCCCCATACTTTTCCCTGAGCTCTTTCAGCAACTCACCCTCCACACTATCAACAAGAGCAGTATTGTTGTTGTTATTTAATTGTATTGTATTGTATTTTGTTGTTGTTGTATTGTGCGGTCCAATGGACGTCCAATGGACGTCCATTGGGCGTCCAGTCTTTTTTTTGGTGTCAGCGCGTGGTTTAGGTTTCAATATCGGGGCATTAGGTACAACTTTAAGCAATAATGATTGATATTGGCTGTCGATTTTTCGGTCAGCTCGCATATTGCTGTTATGAGTGTGCCAGTCTTTGACGTATGTAATCATCTCATCCGGATGCAACAGCATCACGAAGCCACGGTCGACCAACATCTGCAAGTCTCCGGTGTTTGCGCCGGTCACTCTAATCACCGCGAAGCCTTCAACTACGCCGTCGTCGTCAGCGTCGATAATTAAATCATAATATAATAATCTTGCGCTGACTGACATTGTTAAAAAGCGTGCCGAGCGCATAATTTTCGCACTAATACAGACATGATCTCTTGCCATCTTTACTCCTCCTTTATTTTTTGTTACCGGTATGATAAAATAGAATTAGATTGAATTATAACATAAGATTGTTTTTAACAATCGTTTAATTCAATTAAATTATACGATTGTTTTTAACAACCGTCAAGTTTTTTATGAGGTTTTTATGTCTTTTTCTGTTAATCTAAAAAATTTGCGCATTGTACATAATTTATCAGCGGGGCAACTGGCTGATATTTTAGGTTTGAAAAATAAAGCATCTATTACTCATTTTGAGTTAGGGCTTTCTGCTCCTTCCTATGAAGTACTAATAAAGCTATCTAATTTGTTTGCTGTATCGTTGGATTGGCTGGTAGGTCGTTCTCCGGCTCCTTATAAGTTGGAAATAATTGAACAACTTGAAAATAACCTGGCAGAAATAAGCAAAACATCAAATATAAACCTTAGAAAAAACATTGATCTGATTTATTTCTTTTATGTAGCGCACTTCATTTTTAAGACTGATTATTTTGAGCCGATTCCTCACTCCGATTATGCAAACACGCCTGAAAGATTAGCGCAATATCATAGTGTAATACGCGTAAAAAGAAACTTTATGTACAGCTTAGAACATCGTGCAAATGTTATTTACGCATTAAATTTTTGGCTTTATGCCTCTAAGCGATTGCATAATGAAGGCTATGATTCTCAAGTAATTTGTTTGGAAGATGCTTTGAAAAAAGTCTTTCATACTCCGGATGCAGAAGAGAATGACGACCATAGTATAACCGCAAAAATAAATCAGGTTATTGATGCACTTAAGGCCACTTCATCCAGCAAACGAGCTGGAACATCTTTCGCATTGCTATGTTATGAAACTATTGATGTTTTGCAAGAAACAATCCGACACGGCACAAATGTAAAATTGCATTATGACATAAAAAAAGCAGCCGCAGAAGAATGATCTGCAGCTGCTTTTTTTATGCGAATTTTATAAAAAAGGGGGAAAAAAGGGGGGAATGGACAAAAC
>CALCTX010000259.1 GCA_937907035.1 uncultured Selenomonadales bacterium | reverse complement strand
TTCCCGATTCCGTCAGTAAACGGACCGGTTGATCCGGCAGGTATGATGCAGGCAATCAGCCGCCAGCTCGACCGCTTGTTCCCGGATACTGAGCTTTTGTGTGAGCCGGGACGGTTTATGTGCGGTACGGCGGTCAATCTGGTTACTTCGATTATCGGTACGAAGACACGGGGCGATCAGACTTGGTATGTTTTGGATGAAGGCTTGTATGGGACTTTTTCCGGGGCAATTTTTGATCACTGGACTTTTGAGTTCGAGTCTTTCCGTCGGACGAAGAAGTATCTGGCAACTTTTGTCGGGCCGAGCTGCGATTCAATCGATTTTGTGCGCCGTGATGTTATGACACCGGAGCTCAAGATGGGGGACCGGCTTTTAGTTCCTGACTGTGGTGCATATACATCGGCAAGCTCGACGACATTTAATGGTTTTCAGCAAGCACCGATATATATTTATGAAGAGCTGGCTGTTCCTAAAGAACAAAGTGCTGAAGCATCTGTTCAGGAAGCAATTTGATAGTAAGGGGCTGTCACTGCTTAAAGTGACAGTCCTTTTTGTTTGAAATTTTTCTTGCAAAAATTCTGACAACATAGTATGATGTATTTGTAGAAATGACTCCGTAAGTTTAGGAGGTGTTTGTTATGGGTTCTATAGGTGGACTCGGTTATTTAAATCAGATCAATAAGACCAATATGTCAAAGCTGAGCAGTTTGCAAAAGATAGCAACTGGTTCGGCTCATCCGTCTGCATCATATGGCCCTTCGGCGTATGCGATCTCATCTCGGATGTATTCTAATATTGGGGCGGTTGTACAATCAAATCGCAATGCGCAGAATACCAATGCGCTTTTGGCTACAGCTGCCGGTGGTATTGAATCAACGGTCAGTGCATTGTCATCGTTGAAGGAGAATATTCTCAAGGCTGCGAACGGGACCAATGCGGAAAGTGATGTGGCGGCAATTGGCAAGGCTGTAAATCAGACGATACAGACGGTTGACGAGAATGCGTCGATAGAATTTAACGGCAAAAAGCTTTTGACCGGCAAGCAGACTATTGCAACAGCAGGAATTGACGGTTATACGAATCATACCATTGGGGATATGACTGCGAAAGGTTTGGGCTTGGTTGATGAGAATGGCAAGTCAACGCTTGATCTTTCTTCAAAAGAGGGTATCGAGGCGGCATTGTCAACGGTTGATGATGCTTTGAATAAAGCTCTTGATGAAGCGGCTACGGTCGGTGCAGCGCAGCAGAATCTTTCGTATGCTTCGGCAAATTATACAGTAGAGGAAGAAAATTTGACCGGGTCAGTTTCGACGCTCGATGATGCCGATATTGCCAAAGAGGTTACGAAGTTCAAAAACGAAGATACACTCAACCAGTTGGCATTGATGGCACAGAAGATGTATATGCATCAGAGTGCAAATGTTTTGAGTTTATTACAATAAATTATCACAGTGTATATCGGGCTATCGCAAGTTTGCGGTGGCCTTTTTATTTTATTTTGTTCAAAAATGGTAAAATAGTCCGATGTTCGTTTAGCGGTATAGTTTTTCAGTACATTTTAACAGATTTATAAAATAAAAAGCGGTTGCATTTTGGCAGGAAAATAAGCGATAATAAAAGTACAGATACGGAATGATTTTTCGTAAGAGCGTATGTTAAAAGGAGGATTTTCTGATGGGTCTTATTAAAGCAGGTATGGGTGCTGTCGGCGGTGTTTTGGGCGATCAATGGAAAGAGTTTTTCTATTGTGACAGCTTAAAACCGGATATCTTAGTTGCCAAAGGGCAGAAAAGAACATCCAGTCAGGGCAGAAGTTCAAATACGAGTGCTGAGGATAATATTATTTCCAATGGCTCGCGTATTGCCGTAAATGAAGGACAGTGTATGCTTATCGTTGAAAACGGTAAGGTTGTTGATTTTTGCGCTGAGGTTGGTGAATATACTTATGATCAGGGGACTGAGCCGTCGCTCTTTTCCGGCGATCTCAAGGATAATATCAAGGCTGTATTTTCCAATATCGGCAAGCGTTTTACGTTCGGCGGTGATCCGGGCAAAGATCAGCGGGTTTATTATTTCAATACGAAGGAAATCATCGGTAATAAGTATGGCACGCCGAGCCCGATTCCGGTCCGGGTTGTTGTCAATCAGCAGACCGGTATCGAGATCGATATTTCGGTACGTTGCTTTGGTGAATACAGCTATCGGCTTGTAAATCCGCTCCTTTTCTATACTAATATTTGCGGTAATGTTGAGGACGTTTATAATCGTCAGGAACTTGACGGCCAGTTGAAAACTGAACTTATGACGGCATTGCAGCCGGCTTTTGCAAAGATTTCTGATATGGGCATTCGCTACAGCTCTCTGCCCGGCCACACCATGGAGCTGGCCGAGGCGCTGAACCAGACAGGCGAAGACGGACGCGACCGGTGCGTCCTTGCGGATTCGTACTTCTGGAAGGATGAGAAGGACCGCGAATCCGTCGAGCGTGCCAGGTTGCACGTGTTGGATGCTCTGATTGAGATTCAGTGAAGTGGCTGCTTGCCGACCGAAATGTTATCATAACCATAAAAGAGAAGGGAAGAAGATCATGGATGCATCGAGAAGAGGTTTTTTGAAGGGGTTCGCCGGAGCGGCTGCGTTCGGCATTGCGGGCTGCAAGTGCCCGTTCGGCTGCCAGAAGATCAAGCTGGCGGCG
>CALCTX010000258.1 GCA_937907035.1 uncultured Selenomonadales bacterium | reverse complement strand
CAACCGAGTATAGTTATGGCTGATGATAACGGGATAAGTATTCTTACCAGATATGATGTTCATATGGGAGGAAAACGTCCTAATTATTGGTATTCCGGAATGAATTTTGACGCTGCAGGTAATCCGCTGAAGATAACGGATATTTGTACTGATATTCACAAACTTTGTGAGGTTTTAAAGAAAGAGATCAAGAAAACCGGCTTCGCTAAAAAGTGTACCAATATAGATAAAAGCTTTGTCGAATTTGACAATCAGAATGGTAAGGATTTAATTTTTGTCAGAAATGGGGAAGCGGTTTATTTTTATTTTTCACCATATTCGCTTGCCCCGTATGAAGCAGGATGTGCAGTAGTTAAACTTGAATATGCACGTTATCGTAAATTGTTAAAGAAAATTTAAGAAAGAATAATAAAATTGACTGGTATTTGTTTTTGACAAATACCAGTCAATTTTTATGCGTTATGTTTAGTGAGCAAGATAAATCGGAGCACGTTTGGCATCTTCGGCAAGCGATTTATCAATATAACCATTTTTTACCATTGTGTCGAGTACGATAAATTGCCTTTTTTTGGCCATTTTAAAATCTTCATACGGGGAATAGAGTGATGGCGCATTGGGAAGTCCGGCGAGCATAGCTGCTTCCGGAAGAGTTAGGTTATCAGGCGTTTTGCCGAAATATCCTTTGGCGGCATCAGTTATACCATAGTAACCTGAACCAAAATAAATGCTGTTTAGATAAAGCTCAAGGATTTCATCTTTGCTACAGCGGGTTTCCAGATTTAAAGACATGATCAGTTCTTCAATCTTCCTGACCATGGTTTGTTCATCGGAAAGATAAAGATTTTTTACTAACTGTTGGGTTATAGTGCTGGCACCTTCTTCAATCTCTCCGCTTTGAATATTGACTAAAGTTGCACGGACGATAGCCGTAAAATCGAAACCATGATGATTATAAAAACGGTTGTCTTCTACAGAAATGATGGCTTTTTTCATAGTATCAGAGATGTTTTCAATTTTTGTATAGTTAGTCCGGCGCAGTTTTTCGTTGGCTGATTCAATAGGAAAAGCGATTCGGCGCAAGCGGTCAAATGTGTTGCCGATAGTAACTTCTTTAGATGGCAGATTTTGCCCTGCTTGCAGCAGGCCCCCGGCTTTTTTTAAAGGCTCTGTTATTGTTTCCTTATTTGGAACAGGCAAAGATTCCGCAGAGAAAAAAGGCATTTTCCCACCGGAAAGGAAAAAACTGATAACAAATATCAGAAATAAACTGCCGATAAGACGAAACATTTTTTTCATACAACGGCTCCTTATTTTGAATTAAGAACATTACATTCATTATATCATACACCATCTATTTTATTATATGCGAGAAAAAAGTAAAAATGCAGAAAACCTATTGCAAATTTATGCATAAATATTGTATAATTATAACACTTTATATGTCGGGCCGTGATACTGTTATATTCAGTAGTAAATACGCCTTGCAAACCTTTAGGCAAAGGAATATAATTTGTTTGCAAATTAATTTTTGATAGGAGAAATATACAATGAAAGTTAGTGTTCTTGGAGCGACCGGTTATGCCGGAGCCGAGCTTTTGCGACTTTTGGTGGGACATCCTGAAGCGGAGGTCGTATATTTAACATCAGAAAGTCATACCGGAGAATGTATTTCGGATTTATATCCGCATTTGACCGGTTTTTATGATCAAAAGCTTGTCAGTATGGATAAAATAGAAGAGATAGGCAAAGCAAGTGATTTTGTATTTATCGGGCTGCCTGCCGGGCATGCGATGAGAGTCGGAAAAGCATTGGAAAATATGCCAACCAGAATTATTGATCTTGGGGCTGATTATCGTTTTGCGGATACAGCGGTTTATGAGCAGTGGTATAAAGTGGAACATACGCATAAAGATGCTGTCGGAAGAGTCTATGGATTGGCAGAGCTTTATCGTGATAAAATAAAGGGTGCTAAAATAATCGGAAATGCCGGCTGTTATACAACAGCAAGCATTTTAGCATTAGCACCGTTGGCGAAAAAGCATTTAATAGATGTTAATACTATTGTTATCGACGCAAAATCCGGTGTTTCCGGAGCCGGCCGGTCGGCTAAGCTGCCAAATCATTTTCCGGAAATGTATGATAGTTTTAAGGCCTATGGAGTTGCTAATCATCGGCACACGCCGGAGATTGAACAGGCATTGTCCGATGTTTCCGGTGAAAAGGTATTGTTAAATTTCACACCGCATTTAGTGCCTATGTCGCGCGGTATATTGAGTTCGTGCTATGCAAATCTCAAGCCGGGAGTAACAGCTGAACAAGTTGATGCAGCATTTGAAGATTTGTATAAAAATGAATTTTTTATTCGTTTGCGAGGCAGAAATGCTTATCCGGCAACGAAGAATGTTCGGGCGTCTAATTTCTGTGATCTTGGCTGGCATATTGATGAGCGTACGGGGAGAGTCATCGTGCTTTCCGCAATCGATAATCTTGTAAAAGGTGCGGCTGG
>CALCTX010000257.1 GCA_937907035.1 uncultured Selenomonadales bacterium | reverse complement strand
TAGTACCAAATGGAAATAATAAAACCGCCTAACCTTTGTAGTTAGGCGGTTTTACCATTATATAAATACATATATTTCATATGGTACCTTTATTTCTAAATTTGTCAACTAATACATCACTATACCTGACTAAATAAAAATATTAAAGATTTTGCATTTCCTTCACTTATGCGTTATGATACATACAAATCAAGCAAGTTGGTGATCATATGAAAATTACTCTGCCTGAACAAGTTGAAATAGATATCCCCTCTTCACAAACGAAAACAATGCTTATCGTCAGTGGTGGCCGCGCACCGTCGTTAAAATGGCTGAAAGCTATCGCTCCCGACAAAAAGATCTGCTGTGTCGATCACGGTATCGATGCCTGTAAAGCTGCCGATATCCTTCCTGATTTTCTGTTTGGTGACAACGACAGTGCCTCATCAGAAAGCTGGGATTGGGCAGAAACACATAACGTAACGATCAATAAATACCCTCGCGAAAAAGATCTTACCGATACCCAGCTCGCCTTACTGCAAACTGCCGGTAATAACGTTATCTTAACCGGAGCTTTCGGTGGCCGTCTTGATCATTTATTCAGCAACGTTCATTCTTTTGCCGCAGCTGATATTACCGGCATAATTGCTGATGAACAGGAATTATTAGTTCCGCTGAAAGGCCCTGCAAAGCTGTCTATGAAATTTTTCCGACAGCCCAAAGCAATATCGCTTTTATCAATTACGGAAGTTTCTACGACCGGTCTTAAATGGGAGCTGACAGCAACTGACTTATATCAAGCCAATCCCTATACTGTCAGCAATGAACAAAAAAAAGGTACTGACACAATAACTGTCAGTACCTCTGCCGGTGTTCTCGGTGTTTACGTTTTTTGGGAATAAACCGCCCCATACAAAACGACAGCAGCAGCAGCAGCCACATTCAGCGACTCTGTACCGCCAGCCATCGGAATATAAACATGTTCTGTACTATTCAAAATTTGCTGTGATACACCATTGCCTTCGTTTCCGAAAACGAGGGCTTTTTTATTGCCATAAGTGATTGAAAAACACGACTCAGCGTTTTTATCTAACGCAGTTGAATATACCGCCACTGAATTTTCCCGGCAATAATCTAAAAAATCACTAACCGATATGTTCTCAACGATTGGTAAATGAAAAACCGATCCCATTGCTGAGCGAACTGTCTTATCAGAAAATGCATCGACACACCCGTTGAGAAAAATCACGCCATTGCAACCAACTGCATCAGCGGTTCTAATTATCGAACCGGCATTGCCAGCGTCCTGAACTCCGTCAAGCACTGCCCAAAAAGCATTCTCCCCTGCCAGATCATTCAACCGAAATGACCGCTTTTTCATAACCGCCAGCAATCCCTGAGGCGTTACAGTATCAGCCGCTTTTTTATAAACTGCCTCACTCGTCTCATAAACCGGACAACCTTTTTCGACAAATTTATCGATTATAGCTGCTACCCGCGTGTCTTCAGCTTTTTCAGACGTTACCAATGCAAATTCCAATTGCCAGTCACTATCAGCAGCCATTTCAACCAATCGGACTCCTTCAACGACAAATAACCCCAGCTTATCGCGATTTTTCTTCATATGAAGTGATGCAGCCAATTTTATTTTACTATTTGCTGCACTGGTAATCTGTTCCATAATCCCCTCCGCCGTCCCAACCGGCTTCCTAATGAGAAAAAAGAGGCTGCCGCATTCAGCGGAAGCCCCTTTGATTTTTTATTAAAGATTCTCTTTAGCAACGTTTACAAGCTCTGCAAAAGCCTTCTCATCATTGATGGCAAGGTCAGCAAGCATCTTGCGATTTACTTCAACGCCAGCCTTGGTAAGACCTGCAATAAGACGGCTGTAATTAATACCGTTGATATGTGCAGCAGCGTTGATACGTGCAATCCAAAGGCGACGGAAATTGCCCTTCTTTGCCCGGCGGTCACGACGAGCATAATAAAGTGCCTTCATTACCGTCTCATTTGCTTTTCTGAACTGTTTGCTCTTGGAGCCCTTATAACCCTTTGCGAGCTTTAAAATTTTCTTGTGACGTCTATGTGCTGTCACGCCTTTTTTAACTCTTGGCATGTTTCTTTCCTCCTCTAATCAATTATGCGTACGGAAGCATTCTCTTAACGCGCTCGTAATCAGCAGCGGTAATGATTGCTGCCTTACGCAAATTGCGCTTACGCTTCGGGGACTTTGACTCTAAGATATGTCTCTTAAAAGCTTTGTTCCGTTTGAACTCACCAGTTCCGGTAACGGTAAAACGTTTCGCAGCTGCTCTGCGGGTTCTCATCTTTGGCATTACTGTTTTCCTCCTTTAGGTTGCGCCTTCGGTGCTAAAATCATAATCATATTTTTACCCTCAAGTTTGGCTTCTTTCTCGATGGTAACACGGTCTTTCAACTGTTCTGCCATTCGATCAAGTACCTCCTTGCCCAATGTCTGATGGGAAAGCTCACGACCACGGAACATAATTGTTACCTTGACCTTATCGCCATCTTCAACAAAACGCAGGGCGTTCTTCAACTTGACGTCAAAATCATGTTGCTCAATATTCGGGCGAAGTTTAACCTCTTTTATGCTGATAACCTTCTGTTTCTTTTTGGCTTCCTTCTCCTTCTTTTGCTGCTCATATCTATATTTGCCGAAATCCATAATACGACAAACCGGCGGTTTCGCCTTCGGTGCAATTTCAACGAGATCAAGATGCTGTTCTTCTGCCAGATTCAAAGCATCACGCGTTGCCATAATACCAAGCTGCTCACCATCAGCTCCGGTAACGCGAACCTCTTTGATACGGATTTCTTCGTTGATTCTTAAACTTTCTTTACTAATAGGAAAACACCTCCCACATAAAACCCATAGCCAACCAAAATAAAAAAGGATGGCACAAAGCCACCCTTACATTACATCAATAACCAGACTGACTATGCGCCAGCAGGTGAGAAGCGGTGGCTTCTACTTCAAACACTAATATATAATATCATAACAAAATATTACCGTCAACATTTTTCTGCATTTTTTCTATCAGCTTCAGCTTTTGTTCCCGTGGCAACGCTTTGATCGCAGCTTCCCGGCTCATTGCCGCCTCTTTTGTCGCAAATTCTTCCAAATGAACCAGCTTTACCGGTGTCCGACCACGGGTGTATTTCGCTCCTTTTCCCGAATTATGTGCCTCAAGGCGCTTACCAATATCATTAGTCCAACCGGTATAAAAAGTTCCATCAGCACATTCCAAAATATATGTATAATTCGCCATCATTCAGCCGCTTCAATGATAGTGATCTTTTCCATTGTAACATCTTCCAACGGTTTATCACGAAAATTAACTTCAACCTGACCGATCTCTCTTACAACTTCCATTCCTTTTACTACCTTGCCAAAAACAGCATGATGTCCATCAAGCCACGGTGTCGGTGCCAATGTGATAAAGAACTGTGAGCCACCGGTATTCGGACCGGCATTTGCCATAGAAAGCACCCCTTCATCATCATGCCGCAGGTCCTTATGGAATTCATCGTCAATCTTATATCCCGGGCCACCGGTTCCATTGCCGTTCGGGTCACCCCCCTGGATCATAAACCCATCGATAACCCGATGAAAGATAAGCCCGTCGTAAAATCCCTTTTCTGTAAGATCAATAAAATTTTTTGTCGTTTTGGGTGCCTTGTCCTCAAAGAGTTCAATTTCAAAAACTCCCATATTTGTTTCAAATTTTGCAATACGATTTGCCATAATGATCTTCTCCTTTTATTTTATTATTCTAAACCTATCAACATCAACCAGTCCCATATCCGTCAATTTAAGTGACGGTATTACCGGCAGGCTGAGAAATACTAATGAAAACGGACTGTTATATTCATAGACACCTAGTTCATGTGCTATCCGAGTAAGCTCTTCATGTTTTTGGGCAATCTCCTTAGCAGACAATGGTGCCATAAGGCCACCAATCGGCAATGGCAAGGAACCAAGCACTTTCCCGTCAGCCACAATTGCAAATCCGCCACCAATCCGCTTGATCTCTTCAGCTGCTGCCAAAATATCAGCATCATTTGTTCCAATGATAACCAAATTATGAGAATCATGCGCAACGGTCGAAGCCACCGCTCCTTTTTTTAAACCAAACCCTTTTATCAGTGCTGTTCCAACATTTCCGGTAGCATGATGTCTTTCAATTACGACCAATTTCAAAAGATCTTTTTCTGCGTCAACTTCGGCAAATTCTTCATTCGGCTTGTTTAATTCAATATGCTCGGTAATTATCTGATGCGGAACTATACCAATGATATGCAGCTTCCCATCAATAATCCTGATCCGCAACTGCTCTTCTGACAACGGTGCAAAATTTATTCCCCCAGTCTGCAGCATCGGCGCTGAATCGAGTTTTGCCAAGAACTCACCTTTTTTTGCTACTATCTGCCCATCTTTCAGTACCAAATATGGCCGGTATTCATCAAAATCATCAAACAACAAAATATCAGCCCGATATCCCGGCGCAATTGCCCCGATATCTTTAAAGCCAAAATAACGAGCCGGATTGATCGTAACCATATTTATTGCCAAATTATTATCAATCCCCATCTGTCTGGCCTTTTTCAGTACATAGTTCAAATGCCCTTTGGTCAACAGATCTGCCGCATGACAGTCATCTGTTACAAACATACAAAACGGTGCTGTTTGTCCTGTCACTAACGGCGCCAATTTCTCAAGATTTTGTGCAGCCGAACCTTCCCGTATCTGTAAATACATCCCGGCTCTCAACCGTTCTCTGCCTTCTTCACGCGTTATGCACTCATGGTCAGATGTAACCCCGGCTGCCCGATAAGCCATCAGTTTATTTCCTGCTAAACCTGGGGCATGTCCCTCAATATGCAGATTGTCCCGCATCTGCAATTTATCATAAGCAACATCATCCCCAAACAGGACACCCGGAACATTCATAAACTCCGACAACCCTATAATTTCCGGTCTGTCCAAAAGCGGCATCAAATCTTCAGCCAACAAAACTGCCCCTGAATGTTCCAAATTAGTAGCCGGCACACATGACGGCAATGTAAAATACACATTCATCGGCAGATCAGTTGTTGCATCGATCATATATTTTATACCGTTAATTCCGGCAACATTGGCAATCTCATGCGGATCATTAACTATTGTAGTTGTCCCCAGCGGTACTACCGTTTTCACATACTCTGCCGGGCTCATCATCGAGCTTTCAATATGAATATGGCCATCGATAAACCCCGGCAAAACAAACCGCTTGCCGGCAAACATCTCTTTTTTTCCATCATATGTTCCGATTCCGGCTATATATCCGTCCTCTATCGCTATATCCCCGGCTATTATTTCCCCGGTAAATGAACTATATATCCGGGCATCCTTTATTACTAATTCCGCCGGTTCATTACCTTGTGCAACCTGCACAAAATGTTTTAAATCCCGTATCAAGAAGTCACCTTCCCCGCTCCGCATTATTTCTTTCTTCAAGTATCTGCTCTATTTTCTTACCCGGCAAAGTAAACCCTCGGCCCATAACCTCATTGGCACTCATAACGATCATAAACGCATTCTTATCAAACAGGTTTACTATCAGCTTCAGCTTTGCTATCTGCGTAAGAGAAGCCACCACAAACAACACCCGCCGTTCCTGATTGGTAAAAGCTCCTTCTCCTTCCAAAAAAGTTACGCCACGTCCGACCTCATGAATTATCGCTTCTGCTATCTGTTCCGGTTTTTCTGAAATTATCAGCAACACCTTCCGATGATTGAAACCGTCAACGACCATATCAGTAACATAAGAACTCATATACATGGATATCAACGTATACAAAGCCGGTGCCAAACCAAACAACAAAGCTGCAAAAGCCATAATAACACAATTTATTGCAAAAATTACAGCCCCCATATTAAAAGAATAATATTTTTTTACAATAGCAGCCACAATATCCAAACCGCCGGAACTGCCATTCATACGAAATATTATTCCATACCCGACACCGGTAAGTGTACCGCCGAAAATTGCCGACAGCATAGGGTCAGTCAACGGTGCATACGCATTCAAAAATCTGGTGGCATCAAGTGCAACCGAAAACATTACTGTCCCAAAAACCACATCGGCAATATACTCCCGTGATAAAGTCTTATATGCGGCAAATAACAACGGAAGATTATAAACCATTACCTGTACGCCTATCGGCAAAGAAAAAAGGAAATACAAAATTATCGCTATTCCAGCCAGTCCGCCTGACAAAAGATGTGCCGGAACTAAAAACAAATTTATCGCCCCGGAACTTATCAAACATCCCAATATTATCCCACAAGAACGAAATATTGCACTGTTCATCATCTCGTAAACCGCCCCTTAACGGTAACCTCTTTTTTGACTACAGCTGACATATCAATATCTTTTTTCCGCATCATAACGGCATTAAGATCATTGCTTTCCCACTCTTCATCCTGCATAGCCCGCTCATCAGCTTCTTCATCAGTTAACGGCAGCAACGTGATCCGAAATGATTCCAAAACATTCTTCTCCGTATCCATTTCAATCATCAGCCGATGATATTTTTCCTCCTGCCGTTCAAAAATATACCAGATACGGCCGCCAATAAAATGCCGGTCCGTTTTGCCGAAAACCCGGATTATTTTAGCCGGTGTCGAACCGTAACGCACCCCATCACGAGCTTGATATTCTTCATCTTTGACAACTATGTCAACAACTTTTCCTGAGGAATTGACCCCCACTTCAATGCCATGTTTAAAAAAATAATATTTTACTTTCAGTCCAAATACAGAAACATCTCTGTCAAACAAGATCTTGCCAAAAGCCTTTTCCAACTGTTCCGTATTTGGTATCGAATCAAGCATTATCCCTTTGCAGCCATAATCATCAGCATAAACACCGGCTGCCCGTTTGGCTGCCAAGGCACTTCCGGATAATGCCATCATAAATACTAAAACTAATACAAACAATTTGCGCATGATCAAACCTCCGCTGTATCAAACAGTAACGTAACCGGTCCATCATTTATTGATTCTACCTGCATATCTGCACCAAATTCACCGTGCTCAACAACAAAGCCCCGTTCCCGGCAAACAGCCATAAATTTCTCATACAACGGAATTGCCATTTCCGGTTTCCCTGCTTTGGAAAATCCCGGCCGGCGACTTCTTAAATCGGCATACAAAGTAAATTGCGAAACAACCAGTATGCTGCCTCCGACTGTTTCAAGATTCAAATTCATCTTACCGTTCTCATCCTCAAACACTCTGAGATTGCATATTTTATCTGCTAACCGCACAGCCTCAGCCTCTGTATCGTCAGGACCGACACCCAAAAGGATCAAATACCCCGTCTTGATTGCGCCATTTATCTTTCCGTCAATTCTGACCGCAGCACTTTTCACCCGCGTTACAACCGCTCTCATCACATACCTCCTGTTGTCTGACTCTTTATTTTAACATTTTGGGTCAAGAAAAAGCAAAGTTTTTCCTTCTTTACTAATATTTAAATAAATTTCACCACATTTTAACAATAAACAAAGAGAGCTGTCGCATTATAATAAATAGCTGTCATTCCGGACTTGATCCGGAATCCAAAAGCACAACGCTGTACTTCAGGATGCTGAATCAAGTTCAGCATGACGGGCTAAAACCATCTAATGCGACAGCCCATAAGAGTATACATATCAATCAGCTACAGTAAACGAAAATTTGTCATTATCAAAATCAATTATTACCGTATCGCCCTCTTTAACCACACCTTTGATGATCTCTTTTGATAACTCTGTCTCTACAGTATGCGATAGCAAGCGGCGAAGCGGCCGGGCTCCATATGCCGGATCAAAGCCTTGCTCTGCCAGACCAGTCAATGCTTCTTCCGTCCACGACAAAGAAATCTTCAACTGTTTTTCCAAGCGAGATGAAAGTGCCGACAAAAGTAATCTTGCGATACTCTTTACCTGTTCCTTGGCCAATGCCTTAAATACGATAATATCATCAATACGGTTCAAAAATTCCGGCCGGAAATATTCTTTGAGCATTGCCAGGACCGCGCTCTCTGCTTCCGCGAAATCCTTATTCAGGATTTCCTGCGAACCGAGATTCGAAGTCATTATAATTACCGTATTCTTGAAGTTGACAACCCGCCCTTTGCCGTCAGTAAGACGGCCGTCATCAAGAATCTGCAGCAGTACGTTGAATACATCCCGATGTGCTTTTTCTATCTCGTCAAGTAAAATAACACTGTACGGATGGCGCCGTACTGCCTCGGTAAGCTGGCCGCCTTCATCGTAGCCGACATAACCCGGAGGAGCTCCGATAAGCCTCGATACCGAATGCTTTTCCATATATTCACTCATATCGATACGAATCATACTGCGTTCATCATCAAACAATGATTCTGCCAAAGTTTTAGCCAATTCGGTTTTGCCGACACCGGTCGGGCCAAGGAAAATAAAAGAACCGATTGGCCTCTCAGGATCTTTGATCCCTGCTCTGGCCCGCAAAATTGCCTCACTTACCGCAGTAACAGCCTTTTCCTGTCCGACCACCCGCTCATGCAGAACATCTTCCAAATGAATTAGTTTTTCTCTTTCTCCGGTCAGCATTTTGCTTACAGGTATACCAGTCCAACGGCTTACAACTTTGGCAATATCTTCCTCGCCAACCTCTTCTTTCAACAGCTGCGTTTCGCCTGAATGATCTGCAATCGTTTTTTCTTTCTCTTTAAGTTTTGTCATCAACTCCGGCAAACGGCCATATTTCAACTCTGACGCTTTTTGCAGATCACCGTTTCGTTCTGCGATTTCCATTTCCCCGCGCAAAGCATCAATTTCTTTTTTTACATCCTGAACATCAAGAATAATATGCTTCTCGGCTTCCCAACGGTCACGCAGCGTCTTTTCCTCTTTCTGCAGCTCTTTCTTTTCAGCTGTTATAGCTTCGAGTCTGGCCTTGGAACCGTCATCGGTTTCCTTTTTCAATGCCTGCTCTTCAATTTCTAATTGCATGATCTTCCGGGTTACTTCATCAATCGGTGCCGGTACTGATTCAATCTCAGTACGTAATTTAGCAGCTGCTTCATCCACCAGGTCTATAGCCTTATCCGGCAAAAAACGGTCTGAAATATAGCGGTCCGACAATACGGCTGCCGAAACAAGTGCCGCATCACGGATCCGCACTCCGTGATGAACCTCATATCGCTCCTTCAAGCCACGTAAAATTGAAATCGTATCCTCTACGGACGGCTCACCAACCATAACTGGCTGGAAGCGGCGCTCAAGTGCCGAATCCTTTTCGATATACTTCCGGTACTCATTCAGCGTTGTTGCACCAATACAGCGCAATTCGCCACGCGCCATCATCGGTTTCAAAAGATTGCCGGCATCCATAGCTCCCTCGGCTGCTCCGGCACCAACTACTGTATGAACCTCATCGATAAAGAGCAAAATCTGACCTTCCGATTTCACCACTTCATTCAATACCGCTTTCAATCTCTCCTCGAATTCCCCCCGGAATTTTGCTCCGGCTACCAAAGCCCCCATATCGAGTGAATACAATGTTTTGCTCTTCAACGATTCCGGAACATCTCCGGCTACGATACGGCGAGCAAGGCCCTCAACAATAGCCGTCTTTCCTACACCCGGTTCCCCGATAAGCACCGGATTGTTTTTTGTACGGCGGGACAGAATCTCTATGGTCCGACGAATCTCTTCATCACGGCCAATAACCGGATCCAACTTACCGCCTCTGGCAGCAGCCGTCAGATTGCGACCAAATTTTTCCAATGATTTATAGCCCTCTTCCGGATTATCGCTGGTAACATTTTGTTTACGATTTTTATGAATCGATTCCATTACACCGTTTTTCGTCAATTTGTTATTTTTACAAAGGGCCTGCACATCATCGGAACCATCGATCACCAAAGCCAGCAATAAATGTTCTGTACTTATATAATCGTCTTGCATACTGTCTGCAAGGGCTTTAGCTTTCCCAAGTACCCGTACACCATCAAGACTCATTGCCAACCGGTCACTGCCTTTAACTGCCGGTATCTTATTGAGTATTTTTTCTGTTCCGACTTTCAGCATTGATAAATCTACTGACTGTTCATCAAAAATCGTTGATAAAAGTCCCTCCGGTTCTTTTATCAACGACGCCAGCAAATGCGCCGATGTTATCTCCTGATGGTATTTCATAGCTGCTAATTGCTGTGCACCTTTTACGACCTCTAAACATTTTTGTGTATATTTTTCCTCTCCCATACTAATATCCTCCTCATCAAGTAAATATCATTTTTCCTCTTATGGTTTTATTATAAAATAAAAAAGTCAAAAGGTCAAATGCTTTTTGACCTTTTGACTTAATCTTTAAAATCATTCTGCTCAACCTGTCAAACCTTTAACATATAACCAACACCACGAACGGTTTTAATGATCGTCTTCCCTTTGACCAAACCGATTTTTTTCCGTAACAATTTAATATATGCATCAACGTTATTGGTACTAACCTCAGTTTCCAATCCCCAGACACGATCTAAAATTATTTCCCGTGAAACTGCGATACCGGCATTCTGCACTAAAAGATCAAACAACTGAAACTCACGTGGCGAAAGTTGCAATCTTTTCTTACGTCTGCTGACACTTTTAGCGTTTCTGTCCAATTTCAAATCGCCTATAACAACAACATTTTCCAAAAGCGCCTGGCTGCTTCGTCGTCCAAGTGCTTTTATTTTCGCCGCCAGTTCACGATTATCAAACGGTTTCATAATATAATCATCAACACCGGCTTCATAGCCTCGTATGCGATCTTCTGCTGAAGTCTTGTCAGCCATTATCATTATTCCCCGCGAAAAACCTTTTTCACGAAGCGATTGGCAAACTTCAATCCCTGTTTCTCCTGCCAAGCTTTGGCTGATCAACAACACATCATATTCGTCATACATTGCATACTCATCTATCAGATCACCGGAAACAAGCCACTCAACTACTATTTCATTTTGTTCCAAAACAAATTTCAGCAACTTACCAAACGACTCGTCGGTCTCCGCTAAAAGCACCTGCATGCAATTCATTCCTTACTTTGCTGTATTTCATATTTATGCTGCATTTTCCAAAGTAACTTCATTTTTCCAACGATGCAAAAGCTTTGCCCGCCGACGATTATAAATCGATGATTCCCGCAATGCGTAGATCATTGTCCCGACTCCTCCGATTGCAATGATCGTAATGCTTTTTACCAGCTCAACACTGTTTATTGTGATCACTTCAGTGATCATCAATACAAAAGCAAACCAACAAAATCCCCACCCTGCAGCCAATGCAGTTTTCATACTGTTAGGAACGACTCTCAATAAATAACATGAAATTATAACAAATAACAATACCATTCCTCTCATCCCTTTCCTTTATTTTACATTGGTTTTTAATTCCTGATTTTCTGCCCGGTCAAATTCGATCACCAGATACTTAGGAATATTATTTTTTAAAATAACCGCAGCTCCACGTTCCGCTACCAGCTTGGTTACCTTAGTAAAATTTTGATTAACTTCACTGATCGATATCATGTCATCTGTATTGATTATCATATTCAGCACCTCAAGTATAGTATATCAAATTTAATCTAAAATTCAAGCTAAATTTTAATGTTATTTTTTAGCTATAATTTATTGTATATTTTTATTGTATAAACGCATAAAAATAGCGGAACTAATAAAATTAGTTCCGCTAACTAAATGACAAAAATATTAAGTTAATAACAACGTTATTTAATCCGTTCTAATGCCCGATGCGCTATATCATGACGGAAATACATATCATCAAAGCTTATAAGGCCTACACCTTCATAAGCTTTATCAACTGCTGCCTTGATATCAGCTGCCGTTCCGACAACACCAAGTACCCGGCCGCCATTGGTAACTATCTTGCCATCTTTTGCCGCTGTTCCGGCATGAACTACCAGATTTCCATTGGCTTTAGCTGCTTCAAGCCCTTTTATTTCCTTACCTTTTTCATAAGATTTCGGATAGCCGCCGGCAGCCATAACTACACAAACCGCAGCTCCATTATCCCAATCTATTGACAAGTCTTTTAACTTTCCATCAACACAAGCAAGCATTATTTCTACCAGATCGCCTTTCAAAAGCGGCAACACTACCTGTGTCTCCGGATCGCCAAATCTGGCATTGAACTCAACAACTTTTGGTCCCTGTGCGGTTATCATCAATCCGGCGTACAAACATCCTTTATACGGACGGCCTTCTTTTTTCATTGCTGCAATTACCGGTTCCAAGATTTTCTCCTGTACTTCAGCTTTTAACTTTTCAGTAATAACCGGTGCCGGAGCATATGTCCCCATTCCTCCGGTATTTGGTCCTTTATCACCATCATAAATACATTTATGATCCTGAGAAGACACCATTGGTTTTATTACTTCGCCATCAGTAAAGCACAATATTGATGCTTCTTCTCCCGCCATGAATTCCTCAATGACAACCCGGCTTCCGGCAGCACCAAAAGCTTTATCATCCATAATATCATTTATGGCAGTGATCGCCTCATCCACTGTCTGCGCTACAACCACGCCTTTTCCGGCAGCCAGGCCATCAGCCTTTACAACTATCGGTGCTCCCATTTGCCGTACATATACACGGGCCCGTGATGCGTCGCCGAATATCTCATACCTTGCCGTTGGAATACGATATTTTTTTAAGAGATTTTTACAAAATGCTTTCGATCCCTCAATTTCAGCCGCAACCTTAGATGGTCCGAAAGCTTTGATCCCCGCTTCCGTAAGTGCGTCAACAACACCATTGGTAAGTGGCACTTCCGGGCCAACTGCAACCAAACCGATATCATTTTTCTTTGCAAAGTCTACAATCGCTTCATTATCTTCAATCGAAATGCCACTGACACATTCAGCCAGCTCAGCCATTCCCGGATTGCCGGGTATAGCATATATCTTCTCTGCCAACGGGCTTTGACTCAGCTTCCAAACGAGCGTATGTTCACGTCCGCCACTGCCGATCACCAGTATCTTCATTTTTATGCCCTCACTTATTTTTCAATCTGCTGCTTAAGATAGTTCTGAATACAAGCATCATATTCAGCCGTATGGTTAAATGCTTCCTGTGCAAGCTGCATACGGAGCATTCCACTTACGCAGCCATCTTTTGTCAATGCCTCTGCAATCTCATCATAACGCTTTGGATTGGTAACAACCGTTACGAACTTGAAATTCTTTGCCGCTGCACGTATCATTGCCGGGCCACCGATATCAATATTTTCAATAGCCTCAGAAAGGGTTACGTCCGGCTTGGCAATAGTTTCCCGGAATGGATAAAGATTTACAACTACCATGTCAATCGGTGTAATCTTATGTTCTTTCATTGCCTGAACATGAGTCGGATTATCACGTACAGCCAATATACCGCCATGAATATATGGATTTAATGTTTTTACCCGGCCATCCATAATTTCCGGAAATCCTGTCACATCGCTGACATACATTACCGGAAGCCCAGCATCTTTTATTGCCTGCATTGTTCCGCCGGTAGATACTATTTCTACTCCGGCAGCATTGAGTTTACGAGCAAACTCAACAATTCCTGTTTTGTCAGACACGCTGAGCAACGCACGTTTGATTTTCATTTTTACCCCACCTTTTCTTTATTTTCGGCTATATCAATGTCTTTCACTTAATTCTTTTTTACAGTAACCTTACGGCCATCGACTTTCAAAGCATCATTAAGAAACAACTCAATAGCTTGCGGATACGCGATATGTTCCTGCTCAAGCACACGGGCTGCCAGCGTATCTTCATCGTCATCATCAAGAACCGGAACTGTCCGTTGCAAAATAATCGGTCCTGAATCCATCCCTTCATCAACGAAATGTATCGTACACCCGGATACTTTTACGCCATAAGCCAGCACGTCCCGATGAGCATGTGCTCCGCCAAATGACGGTAATAATGACGGATGAATATTCATTATCCGGCCTGCAAATTCCCGGACAAAGTAAGGGCTTAAAATGCGCATAAAACCTGCCAAAATTACTAACGTAACCCCATATTCTTTTAATACAGCAACCAGCTTTTCTTCAAATTCCTGTTGGGAAGCACATTTTTTATGATCAACACATACTGCCGGAATGCCTGCTTTTTCTGCACGTTCCAACGCTTTTGCATCGGGCTTGTTTGCAATAACAACACCAATCGGGGCTTTAATTTTTCCTTTATCAATCGCATTCATGATCGATTGAAGATTAGATCCCCTGCCCGAACAAAGAACACCTAACACTTCTTTATTCATTGAACACTCCGCCTTTTATCGTTACTGAATGATCGCCTTTTACAACCTGTCCGATCTCGTAGAATTTCTCACCCTCAGCCGCCAGATGTTTCTTCAGTTCAACCGCTTCCTGTGGAGAAACAATAAGTATCATACCAATTCCCATATTAAAGGTCCGATACATTTCCTTCCACTCGACATTGCCCCATTCCTTCAATAACCGGAAAACAGGCGGTACAGTCCAAACACCGGCATCAATCTCAACGCCCATATCATCCGGCAATGCACGCGGAATATTATCATAGAATCCACCACCGGTAATATGCACCATACCATGAATATCAAATTTCCCGATAAGCGGCAGACAGGTTCGCGGATAAAGGCGTGTCGGCGTTAACAGTTCCTCACCGATCGTCTTGCCTAACTCATCAATGTATTCGTCGCCTTTGAAGCCTTTAACATCAAAACAAATTTTACGAACCAATGAATAACCGTTGGAATGTATTCCTGTTGACGGCAGCCCGATCAGGACATCGCCTTCTTTTACGCGTTCACTGGTGATAAGCTTTGACTTTTCAACTACACCGACAGCAAAACCGGCGATATCATACTCACCTGCCGGATAAAATCCGCTCATTTCAGCAGTTTCACCGCCAATAAGCGCACAGCCTGATTCTTTGCAAGCTCCGGCAACGCCTTTTACAACTGCTGCCACCTGCTCCGGCTGAAGCTTGCCAACAGCTAAATAATCAAGGAAGAAAAGCGGTTCTGCCCCCTGTACCAAAATGTCATTTACACACATCGCCACAGCATCTTGCCCGATAGTATCGTGCTTATCGAGCATAAATGCCAACCGCAATTTAGTCCCGACACCATCAGTTCCGGAAACAAGCACTGGTTCTTTGTATTTTGCTGCTTGCAATGCAAACAAGCCGCCAAAACCGCCTAAATCGCCTAAAACTTCCGGGCGATAAGTTGCTTTTACACTGTCTTTGATCAACTTTACTGAGTAATTGCCGGCATCAATATCAACTCCGGCATCACGGTAGGTAAGTTTTTTCTCCATTTCTGCCTCCCAAGCATATCTTTCTGTATATTTGTTGTATTATTCTTTAAGCTTTACCGGATAGCATCCGTCTATACAAGCACAGCAGTAATGTTCCGAATTGCCCAGGCTCTCCTTCAAGCCTTCCAAA
>CALCTX010000256.1 GCA_937907035.1 uncultured Selenomonadales bacterium | reverse complement strand
TCAGCACTGGCGGCCGGTATTTGTTCGGCTGGCGGGACTGCTGTTATGGCAGGAGTAATTCCTACTCCGGGAATTGCATATTTGGCGAAAAAAATCGGTGCGGTAGCCGGGATAGTTATTTCGGCATCGCATAATCCGTTCCATGATAATGGGATAAAATTCTTTGGCGGTGACGGATATAAGCTCCCGGATGCAGTTGAAGATGAAATAGAACAGATTGTCAGATCGATTGAGGCCCAAGATCATTTGAATCGTCCGTACGGTTCAGAGGTCGGAACCGTAGTTTGCCGTCATGATTTAGTAAGCGAATATATGGAGTATGTTGTATCTACGGCAACTACCAGGCTGGACGGGATAAAAGTGGTTTTAGATTGTGCCAATGGCGCAGCTTATGAGGTTATGCCGAAGATACTTACCCAATTGGGGGCAGAACTCATTGTCATAAATAATGAACCCAACGGAACGAATATCAATTCCGGTTGCGGATCAACACATCTTGAAAATCTGCAGGAGGCTGTAATTACCCATAAGGCAGATATAGGTGTTGCACATGATGGTGATGCTGATCGTTGCTTGTGCGTTGACAATGAAGGCAATGTTATTGACGGTGACCATATTCTTGTTTTATGCGGTCTGGCAATGAAAAAGAGTGGAAAGCTTAAAAAAGATACGGTGGTAACGACAGTTATGGCCAATATCGGTTTTCATAAGGCATTAAAGGAAAATGGTTGTCGGGCTGAGATAACTCAGGTCGGAGACCGGTATGTGCTGGAAAACATGCGGAAAAATGGTTATAATCTTGGCGGAGAGCAGTCGGGGCACATAATATTTTCCGATTTTGCAACCACCGGAGACGGACTTATCACAGCATTACAGGTGCTTTGCGCTTTAAAACAGGCATCTTGCAAAGCAGCAGATTTTACAAAATTGATGACAAGCTATCCGCAGCTTTTGGTCAATGTAACCGTTGCTTCCAAGGAAGGCTGGGAAGATAAAGCAGCGATCAGGAAAGCAATAGCAGCGGGAGAAAAGGAGCTTGGCGATTCAGGACGGATCCTTGTAAGGCCGTCCGGAACCGAACCGTTGATCCGGGTTATGGCAGAAGGCCCTGATCAGGCTCAGCTTGATGATATTTGCCACAGGATTGCTGCGGTAGTAAAAGAAACAATGGGCTGAGAAACGGGAACAAGTTTTTTAAATTAATTCTGTTTTTAATGCTTTGGCTAAGATTAAATATTCACTTTTTTCTTTGATTTAGCGAGCGAACTGAAATTATCCGCACATCCTATTAATGTACTCTTTAATAACAGTTCTAATCGGTGGCGATATTTGGCTAAGGCTAATTTCCTTTGGATCATAGAATTTCAACTCAGTCATTTCACCATCATTTGATCTGGGATTACCTTTCCATTTCCTGCATAAATATATAATTTCAAAGTTTGAAACTTCATCACCATTTGGATAAATATAGTGAGCTTCTGGTCCAGAGTTTACATAAAAGAATTCTAATTCTTCCGCTTCTATTCCCATTTCTTCAAATAGTTCTCTTTTGGCACAATCTTCTACACG
>CALCTX010000255.1 GCA_937907035.1 uncultured Selenomonadales bacterium | reverse complement strand
CCAGTTTATCGGCTTTCTGATGCTCATCTAAACTACGGCTCCTCATAATAAAATAAACATATCCATAACAACAATATTACGCTTTTTCAACAGCATCTATTATTTCCCTTGCTGATACCTTCTCCATACACGGTTTATTCTTGCAAACACCTTTTCCCCAGCAAGGAGAACATTCTTCCTGTTTATACAATATAATATCTTCCGAACCACGCGGCCCCCAAACAGCAGGATCCGTCGGTCCATAAGCCGCTACTGTACGACACCCGGCCGCTTGAGCAATATGTACCGGCCCTGTATCAACACTTACCAAGCAATCAGCCTGCTTCAAAAATACAGCTAGCTCCGGCAAAGAAAGCTTTCCGGCAAGCACATTTTCCAATGATAATCCACTTTTGATCGCCATCTGCTCCAAAGGTTCTTTCTCGGCAAAACCGCCGATAAGATAAATCATACGGCCTTTCCCAATCCAATACTGCACTAAATTATTCACCGTATCGGATATAAAATTCTTCTTCTTATAACTGCCTATCGGACAGATCACAATATACCCATCATCAGGCAGACCATACTGGTTCTGCTTTTTCTTATACCCATTAATAACCTCATCTGAAAAATTAAATGCTAAAGACGTATTCTCCGTTGTGATCCCTAACGGCTTTAACACTTCCAGATGATTAAGCGTCTCATGCTGTATTGCAGTACGCTTTGGTGATGCTTTGATCGTCAAAAACCATCCGGCATGCTGAATATCATAACCCAGGCGTTCCGGTATTCCCGCTAAAAATGCTACCACTGCACCTCGCACTGCAAAATTCATACAAACCGAAAAATCAAACTTATAAGGTTTTAACATCCCGGCAATCGCAAACATACCAAAAAAACCCTTATGCTTGCCACGCTTATCATAAACAAGTACCTCATCTACATAAGGATTCAACTTGGCTACATCTGCCGGACCTGGCACCGTAAGCATCGTGATCCGTGCATTCGGATACGCTTCCTTTAAAGCCCGCGTAACCGGTGTTGCCAACACAACATCACCAATAAACGCCAAATCTATAACTAAAATATTCTTGTAATCAGTTTTCATAATCTGCCTCTTTGCGATCATTAAAGAAACTATTGCCTAAACTACAATACTATATTACCAATTTTGTTAAAAAAATTAAACATATATCTGCCTAATCGAATAATTCTTCCTGCCATATCAACTATACTACAAAAAAAGGGACTATCGCATTAAGATAATATACCTCGCGTCATTCCGAACTTGATTCAGCATGACAGGCTTAACTCTTAACATGCGGCAGCCCATTTTCTCATACAAACAAAATATTTGATCTTTTTGTTTCATCAGCCAATACGTACACTGTGAATTACATCATACCCGTGCTGTGTAAGCTTATTATTTACCCCTTCTACATCGGCAAAATCGCCGCGGATAAGGATCTCATATTTTCCATTACCTTTGTTGCAAGTAACAAGGCTGTCTATATTGAGTCCTTCTCCCGCAAAAATACCGGCAATATCTTCTATAACGCCGACTTTATCCTCAACACTGACCGTGATCCTTGTCTTTCCCTCAGCCAAACCCATGATATCAACAAACGTCCGGAAAATATCGGTATCAGTGATAACACCAATAACTGCTCCTACATCACTTAACACCGGCAAAGAACTGATCTTGTTCTGTGCCATCAATAATGCAGCTTCCTCAATCGTAGCATGGGCATTTATTGAAATAATTCTCGTTGACATTATTTCTTGAACACGCATTTTGGCAAGTAATGAATTGATCTCATACTTTGACAATGTCGTTGCCGGCGATGGTGCTACTTTGGCAATATCATTCTTTGTCAAAAAACCGACCAGCCGCCCATCTTTTACTACCGGCAGGCGACGTACATTATTCTTTTTCTTAAATGCAGCAGCCGCATCAATGGTTGTTTCCGGTTCAATAACCGCCGGATTTTTGGTCATTCGATTTAAAACAAACACATTCCCCGCTCCTTCCATATTCTTTTATATACTCTTACAATTCTCGCCAATAAACAAAAATCCTGCTTATCAGCCACCCAAATATGCTTTTCTTACCGATTCACTGGCTGCCAATTCTTTAGCATCCCCGGACAATGTTATCCGTCCGGTCTCCAATACATAAGCCCGATTTGCGATTGATAACGCCATATTTGCATTTTGTTCAACGAGCAATACAGTTGTTCCCGTAGCATTTATATCTTTGATGATCGAAAAGATCTCTTTGATCAAAAGCGGTGCCAAACCCATTGACGGTTCATCGAGCAGCAATAAACGCGGACGGCTCATCAAGGCCCTGCCCATTGCCAGCATTTGCTGTTCACCACCGGAAAGTGTCCCGGCTTCCTGCGAAATACGCTCTTCCAAACGTGGAAAGCGCTCAAATACCATCTTCAT
>CALCTX010000254.1 GCA_937907035.1 uncultured Selenomonadales bacterium | reverse complement strand
TTTAGAACCTATCCGTCAGCTTCGCTGCCACCTTCCCTTGTTAAGGGAAGACAGGGTTTGCGTTGCGCCTCGCATCTTAGCCGTTCTTGCCAGCCTTGGTTTTGTGGCAGGAGACTTTGTTGCTTTTTGCAGATTATGTTGCATAATAATTATGCATTACGAATTCCACATTAAATTGGCGATCTTAGATAAATCCTTTAGCGGCGCAAACGCCCAAAAATGCAGAGCCGATGGAAAACAAAGTATTACATAAGATATTGGTTACAGCGGAAATAGGGGTATGGTCCTGAAAAAGCAGGATCGTATCCAGCGAAAAGCTGGAGAAGGTGGTAAATCCGCCTAAAAAGCCGATGACTGTCAACAACCGGAACGGCTCCGGGACAGCAGAATGATGAACAAAGGTGAAATAAAAGGTTATAAAACCGATGAGAAAGCTGCCAAAGGTGTTGACAAATAATGTTCCGTAAGGGAAGGCAGTTCCCAGTTTCAAGCTGATAAAAGCTGTTGTCAGATATCGGCAAAGTGCTCCGGTGCCGCCACCCAGAAATACCAATAATATGTGCATTATGTTCATGAGAATCTTCCTTTTGTCAGTTTTGGTAATATATTGTAGGAAATAAAAGAGACTGTTGCGTGTCAAGATCATATCTTATCATGCGGCAGTCTCTTTTCGTGTTCTTAGTGATGGAAGAGCCGGATTCCGGTCATAGCCATTGTCATTTTGTATTTATCGGCAGTTTCGATGACATTGTCATCACGGATCGAACCGCCGGTCTGGGCAACGTAAGCAACGCCGCTCTTTTTTGCCCGCTCGATGTTGTCTCCGAACGGGAAGAAAGCATCGGAGCCGAGGGCAACGCCGGTCTGGGTTTTGAGCCAGTCGGCTTTGGCTTTGCGGGTGAGAGCTTTCGGCTTTTCGGTGAAGAGACGCTTCCAATTGCTGCCACCCAAGAGGTCCATGTATTCATCGGAGATATAGACATCAATCGCATTGTCGCGGTCCGGACGGCGGACATCCGGTTTAAACGGCAGAGCCAAAACTTGCGGATGCTGCCGGAGGTACCAGACATCAGCTTTGTTACCGGCCAGGCGGGTGCAGTGAACACGGGATTGCTGTCCGGCACCGATACCGATGGCCTGTCCGTCTTTTGCATAGCAGACGGAATTGGACTGGGTATATTTCAAGGTTATCAGGGCGATGAGCAGATCACGGATCGCGCCTTTGGTAAATTTTTTATTTTTGGTGACGATGTTTTTGAGGCAATCAGTGGTAATTTCGATGTTATTGCGGCACTGTTCGAAGGTCACACCAAAAACTTCTTTGGTTTCCTGAACGGCCGGAACATATTTCGGGTCCATTTTGATCACCAGATAGGTGCCTTTGCGCTTTGTTTTGAGGATTTCGAGAGCTTCTTTGGAGTAGGACGGAGCGATAATGCCGTCGGATACTTCCCGAGCCAGGAAGGATGCGGTCTGGGCATCGCATTCATCGGAGAGGGCAACGAAATCACCGTAGGATGACATGCGGTCAGCGCCACGGGCTCTGATGTAGGCTGTAGCGATCGGGCTGAGTTTGATCCCTTCAACGAAGTAGACTTTTTTCAAAACAGCAGAGAGAGGTACAGCTACTGCTGCTCCGGCCGGGCTGACGTGTTTAAAGGAAGCAGCTGCCGGCAGACCGGTAGCTTTTTTGAGTTCCTGAACCAGCTGCCAGGAGTTCATGGCATCTAAAAGATTGATATATCCCGGACGGCCGTTTAAGACCTCAAACGGCAAGGCGCCTTTTTTCATATAGACTTTAGCCGGTTTTTGATTAGGGTTGCAACCATATTTAAGTTCCATTTCCTTCATTATTATCGCTCCTTGTATAATTTTGATACTTTATTTTAGGCAGTTTCCCGCTAATTTGTCAACTTTTCCTTTATCTGAGCATTGTTTTAACCAATTGCTGACAGTCTGTCCGTCCAGCTGTTCGTCCGGGGCTATTTCCGCTAAAGGAACGAGGACAAATGCCCGTTCTTTGAGATAAGGATGCGGCATAGTCAATGTATCGCTGTGCCAGGTGATCTGCGGTGAAAAGAGCAGATCGATATCGTTATCGTCCGCGTCGCGCAGCGCGGCAAAGATCGTCTGCGCCATACCCGCGGCATCCTGTCCGAGGGATGCGGTGCGGCGGTCGCCGTAGCGCGTGAGATTTCCTTCCAGCGCGAGTATCAGCGCACGCTTTCCGTCCGCCTGCGCGGCGTCGT
>CALCTX010000253.1 GCA_937907035.1 uncultured Selenomonadales bacterium | reverse complement strand
TAGACGTACTCAAAAATATTCATAATTTAAAATTAGAATGCCCAACTGAAACCAGCGTTGAATGAAACACCTCTCTGTTTTCCGCACCAGCCGGTCAGCCCCACGTCAACCCCAATCGGATTTTCCTTGGTTGCTTCCTGCTTCCAGCCGACTTCCAGCATACCGCTTGAGCCCTTCATACTCGGAGCCGGGGTTGAAAATCCGTTGTAATGTGCTCTGGCTTCGCTGTCAAATTCATAGTCCCAGGCAAGTCCGGCATAGAATATTTCTCTTGCGCTGAGTTTCTGATTCCATCTTGTTCCCAGCCGCAAACGATAGGAATTGATGGCGTCAAAGTCATAGCTTGACGGCCCGAGGGTACTCTGAATATTTACTGTATCGCCGTTCTGATGAGTGTAGAACAATTTGCCGTAGTAGTCGATACTGCTCTTTTTGCTTAACTTCTGCACTTTGCCGATTCCGGCATGGAATGCCAGATAATTTGAGCTGGTATCATACTCACCGAGCATTTCTCCGCCATTATAGTCGCCCTTCGCTCTGCCAAGACGAACACTGCCCTCATAGTACATGCCGTCTTTTTGCTCGCTTTTTGCCATAAAGCCGATACCAGTAAAGCTGTTGTCGCCACAGCCATGAGTTCCGTTGTCAAGATAGCTGTCATAATTTGCCTTGCCGTATTCAACAAACGGTGCCAATGTCAGCTTGCTGTCCTTATAGTTGAGTACCCGTGAGAAACCGACATTGATTCCCCAGCCGTTACTGTCAACGTAGGAACCGGTCTCATACCGCATATTATTAACCCCGACTGCTGCATACGGTGTAAAGCTGGTATGTTTATCTATGGCAATGTTTTCTGCTTCGGCCGCCGCCTTAGCGTTTATAAATCCTTTGCCGGTTGCAAGATCCGCTCCGTTATTCAAAAGCGCCATACCGGCCGCTCTCGTTTCAACCAACGACTTGGATTCTTCACTCAATACAGTCGGCGCATCTTCATTCAGCTTCAAAACAATGTTGCGCTTGTTCTCTGATTGCGTTATTGTGGCATCTACTTTGACAAGACCGGTACCGATAAGATCAGCTTTCATATCAGTTGGTACATCACCTCTAAAGCCGTTATGAGTTGCCAGCAAATTTATTGTATTGTCTTTTTTCAGTGTCGAACCAGTAGCTATACCGGCTTTTATCTGCTTGACACCTGACAGATCAACTTTGGCATCTTCGGCTTCAGGATTTACTATGGCCAGCATAGTATCTTCGTTTTTGGCTTCTTTCGGAACATAGAAATTCATATTGTCAAAGCCGGATATTCCTTTGAAAACATTACCAACACTGCGGACATTAAGCGTATTGCCACTGACATTTCCACTGATTGCCAAATGTCCGCCGACAAGTTCTATATCGGTACGCACAAAGCTGCCGGCAATATCAACGGTTCCGCCGGTTGCGTCACCCTTTTCGTTGTACGAACCATATATTTTGGAAGTACCAGCAGGAA
>CALCTX010000252.1 GCA_937907035.1 uncultured Selenomonadales bacterium | reverse complement strand
AACCGCTTACACCCATTGCTTCGGCTAATTTTACCAGATCAGTATGTCCCTTCAGTTGTGACTGCGACATATGCTTATTATAAAACAGCCGTTGCCATTGGGATACCATACCCAGCACCGAATTATGCAGTACTACAACTTTAACATCAATACCATTATCAGCGGCAGTCGCAAATTCCTGACAATTCATCATGATACTGCCATCACCGGTAAATAAAACAACCTTCTTTTTCGGATTGCCGATCTTTGCACCCAGTGCAGCCGGCAAACCATACCCCATTGTTCCCAATCCGCCGGAGGTGAGGAAATGACGGGGCCGTACTGCCTTATAATACTGTGCTGCCCACATCTGATGCTGACCGACATCGGTTACAACGATCGTATCATCATCAACCATAGCTGCCACTTGTTCAATCAACGCTTGCGGCATTATATGCTTTTTTTGTGCTTTGTATGGGAACAGTTCTTTCCCGATCAGTTTTTTCACTTTGCTGCGCCAATCAGCAAACTTCTCTTTAAAATCAATACCTGATTCTTTCAACCGCTTATAGAATAACGGCAACGACCAGCGCAAGTCACCCAAAACCGGATGATCAGCAAAAACATTTTTGTTTATCTCGGCCGGATCGACCTCAAAATGAACGATCTTTGCCTTCGGCGCAAAGTCTTCCAACCCGCTGGTTACCCGGTCATCAAACCGCACTCCGATACCGATGAGCAAATCGCAATCAACTATCGACATATTAGCCGCATACGAACCGTGCATTCCCGGCATACCAAGGTAGCAATCATCATCTGCGTCAGCACAACCTATTCCCATCAAAGATGCTGTAACCGGAATCTGCGTGAGCTTGACGATCTTCCGGAATTCTTCGGTCATATCGGACAAAGTTACTCCGCCGCCGAAGAAAATGAGCGGCCTCTTTGCTTTTTTGATCGCTTTAATTACCGCATCGATCTGCTTTTCATCACCGGCAAACTCTCCACTATAACCACGCAAAGCAACTTTTTTCGGATAACTGTAATTAAACTCTTTGGCAAAACAATCTTTCGCCGTATCAATAACCACCGGTCCCGGTCTCCCTGTCCGGGCGATGAAGAATGCTTCTTTGATCACCCGCGGCAAATCCTCCGCTTTCTTTACCAGATAATTATGCTTCGTTATCGGTGTTGTGATCCCGACAATATCAGCCTCCTGGAAAGAATCCTTACCAATATACGGATTGCCCACCTGACCGGTAAAGCAGACTAACGGAATCGAATCCATATAAGCCGTAGCTATGCCAGTAATAAGATTTGTTGCTCCCGGTCCGGAGGTTGCAAAACAAACCCCGACTTTGCCGGTTGAGCGGGCATAACCATCAGCCGCATGAACAGCCCCTTGTTCATGTCTTGTCAAAATATGGGGAAACTTCATTTTATATAACTCATCATAAAGCGTCAAAACCGATCCGCCCGGATAACCAAACACAATCTCAACGCCTTCATTTTTCAGGCTTTCCAGCACTGCCCTTGCGCCATTCATCAACAAAATAAAACCTCCCAGCTAAAACGATTTGTCTACTATTATAGTAAAAGGTTTACAATATTACAATAGGTTTTAAAAAATATTCAGTGAAACGAAATATATATCTTTTGTACCGAAACACTTATCTGCGAAAAAACAGATTGGCAATAATACTGAGTACAATACTGATAACGATACAGCTCCCCATCGGAAAATATACCGAGCCGGAACTGCCTGTCCACTTAAAATCTCCCGGCAAATGACCCAACGGCAAAAATTTACCGCCGAAATGCATAACCGCTCCGATGATGAGCAACATTGCTCCGAAATACATCAACTGTTTTCCCATAGTTTTCATCCTCATCTTTAAATATATTAAAATATATTGCGTTGTATTCGCCGCCGGGTTCGGCATTTCCTGCCAAAATATGCTATAATATTCTCTATCATCATGCAAGGAGAACGATTATGTCACTTTTTGAAGAAACTATTGCCCGGATATCTGTCCCCGATCAGGCAGCCCGTTCAAAGGCTGAGCAAAATCTGCGCTCGGTAATGCCTGATCCGTCAATATTAGGAGACCTTTATCCGTTAGTTCTGAAATATATCGCCGCAACCGGCAATGCTGAACCGGATCTGCCTAAAAAATGCGTGATAATATGTTGCGCCGATCACGGAATTGCCGAAGAAAAAGTCAGTGCCTACCCACAGGAAACCACCTTGGAAATGACCAAAAATTATCTTGCCAGCAAAGGCGCCGTTGCCAATGCTCTGGCAAACTTTGCGGGAGCGGAACTTTTAGTCGTTGACCTGGGGATTGCTTCACTCAAGGAGCCTTTAGAAGGTCTTATCAACCGGCGCATTGCCCCCGGAACGAAAAATTTTGCCAAAGGCCCGGCAATGACCCGCGAACAAGCTATTGCTTCTATTGAGGCCGGTATTGAACTGGCTGTTACCTGCGCCCGCAACGGAGTAAAATGTTTTCTCCCCGGTGAAATGGGCATTGCCAATACCAGTACCAGTGCCGCTATAAATGCAGTCCTTTGCGGTCAGCCATCCGATGAAATGACCGGCCGGGGAACTAATATTTCTGATGAACAGTTACCGCGAAAAATCGCCGCCATAAAACGCGGTATTGAAATCAATCACCCCGATCCGGCCGACGGACTTGATGTTCTGGCCAAAGTCGGAGGTTTTGAATTCGGTGCTATTGCCGGTATTATCCTGGGCGCTGCGGCTGAAGGCGCTGTCGTTGCTCTCGACGGCTTTAACACGGGAGCGGCTGCTTTGATCGCTCAAGCGCTCTGTCCGAAAGTAACTCATTATC
>CALCTX010000251.1 GCA_937907035.1 uncultured Selenomonadales bacterium | reverse complement strand
GGCGTATTTTTGACAATACGCCTGAAATTTTTGCCGTGGAGAAATCTGGGGTATGCTATTGGCAAGATTTTTCAGAAGAAATCTGATGAGGAAGGCGATATTTCGCCATTCCAGTCATTGATGACCGCTTTGTCAGCAACAGTTGGTACAGGTAATATCGTTGGCGTGGCAACAGCTCTGGTACTTGGCGGGCCGGGTGCGTTGATCTGGATGTGGATATCGGCAGCATTTGGTCTGTCTACAAAGTATGGCGAGTCTGTTCTGGCAGTAAAGTATCGCAAATCAAACAGTGTCGGTGAGATGGCCGGCGGTCCGATGTTCGCTATGCGTTATGGTATTGGAGGTTTTGCCGGCAAAGCATTAGGCTGGCTCTTTGCTTTCTTTGCAGTATGTGCTTCTTTTGGTATCGGTAATTTGACACAAGCCAATTCAATCGCGACAGCATTCAGCTCATCGTTCAATATTTCAACAACGATTGTTGGTGGAGTTTTGGCAGTCGTTTCGCTGGCGGTACTGGTTCATGGTATTCAGTCAATCGGTAAAGTTTCCAGTATTATAGTTCCGTTTATGGCCGTGTTCTACTTTGTTGCAGCTCTGGTCGTTATTGCAATGAATGCAAGCGCACTTCCGGCGGGGATTGCAGAAATCTTCCGGATGGCATTTTCAACGGAAGCAGCTGCTGGCGGTGTTGGCGGTGCAGTTGTCGCTTCCATGTTCCAGGCAATGCGTTGGGGCGTTGCCCGTGGTGTATTTTCCAATGAGTCCGGTCTTGGTTCAGCTCCGATAGCAGCGGCTGCTGCCCGGACAGACCATCCGTCCCGTCAGGGCTATGTCAATATGACGGGTACATTCTTTGACACGATGATCATTTGTATGTTGACCGGTTTGGTTATCTGTTCTTCCGGCTGCCTTGGTCAGGCTGATCCGGCTACCGGCAAACTGCTTACCGGTGTACAGCTTACGATGGCAGCATTCGGAACAGTTTTCGGAGATACACTCAGTAAGATTATCGTTTCCATTTCGTTAGCATTGTTTGCATATTCAACTATTCTGGGCTGGGAATATTATGGTGAGAAATCTTTGGAATATTTGGTTTCTACCAGTTATTTTGATAAGGATATTCCGGCAGAAAAAGCAGTGCAGCTTGCAAATGAGTATGGACAAAGCCGTCGGAAGGTCATCATGGGCTACCGTATCCTTTTCGGTCTGATCACTTTTGTCGGGGCAACGACTACCTTGGAGATAGTTTGGAATTTCTCCGATACGATGAACGGTTTGATGGCCATTCCAAACCTTATCTGCTTAATTTGGCTCAATAAGGATATTGCGAAGGAATGCTTTGAGTTTGAAGAAGTTATCGAACAGGAAAAAGCTGGAAAGTAAGCTGATATAGGGCTTTTTGTAATGTGGTATAAGTGAGAACAGCCAGGCACAATGAATGTGTCTGGCTGTTTTTTATGAACGCCCTAAAATAAGTATTCCACAGGCTGTGGAAAAGCTTGTGGATAAAATTTGAACAAATGTGCATTTATGTGGATAAGTACAAAAGAGTGCTGTATGTATACATCATTCTTGGCGGATAATATTGAAAAACATAGAAAACAGAGTAATATATTATTATCGCAAATTTTTAAAGAAGGCAAAAAGATGAGTAATAATTTTATTGTTGCCGTTGAAGCGGTAATTCCGCTTTTCGGGCTGATAGCGGTCGGTTTGATCGTCAAAAAGATGAAACTGTTGACGGATTTGGAACTGGTTCATATCAATAAAATGGTATTTACGATATTTTTCTTTGATATGATGTTTTACAATATCTACACAGCAAAAATCGGCACCATGCTGCACCTACAGTTGGTGATATTTTCACTGCTGATGCTGGCGGCGATTTATATTGGATCGGTTGCGTTTGTTTGTTTAACCGAAAAGGATAACCGGAAACGTGGTGCAATGATCCAGGCTATGTACCGCAGTAATTTTGTGTTTATGGGCATACCGATGGCGGCCAATATCTGTGGGGATGAAAATATTGCGGTCACAACTGTATTGGTAACGATAATTGTACCTATCTACAATGTATTAGCAGTTTTTACGTTGGAAATGTTCCGTGGTGGCAAATTTCATTTTTGGACAATATTATGGGGCGTGTTAAAAAATCCGATGGTTTTTGGTGCGCTTTGTGCATTGATTTTCCGGTTGCTGGGGATTGACATTCCCAAGGCAGTTATGCGTCCGATTGCTCAGGTAAACAGTGCGACAACCCCGATCGCGCTTATTGTTCTGGGAGCATCGTTCAGTTTTGTAACCGTCAAAAAATCTATGCATCAATTAGTTACTTGTGTTTTTGCCCGGCTTATCGTGGTGCCGGCTATTGCAGCTTTTGCGGCCATGCAGTTTGGCTTTCGGGGGATAGATTTTGTCACGGTACTGGCTATTTTTGCTCAGCCGTGTGCTGTTGCCGGGTATGCGATGGCGCAACAAATGGATTCAGATGCTGATCTGGCCCGGAACTGTGTAGTGTTTTCCTCGGCGTTGTCCTGTTTTACGATTTTTATGTGGGTCTATCTTTTTAAAACCCTGGAAATGTTTTGAAGGAAGGTAGCATTAGAAAAAACAGAGGCTAGTATTTTCATTGAAAACAGAGCTGAACTCTGTTATAATCTAAAAGTATTCAATGCGGTCGTAGCTCAGCTGGATAGAGCATCTGCCTCCTAAGCAGGGGGTCGCGCGTTCGAATCGCGCCGATCGCACCAAAAGATTAGAAACGCCGTCAACCTATAAAAAACATAGGCTGACGGCGTTCTTTTT
>CALCTX010000250.1 GCA_937907035.1 uncultured Selenomonadales bacterium | reverse complement strand
GCTACTTGGAATGAACTGTGGGCGATGTTTTCCAGTGCGAAATTTGGTACTTTGCGAGGCAAGTTTGAAGGCGAAGATGCGGCCAAGAAATATATTCAGGGAATACGCAAAGAGGTAAAAGATATTATTGATGAACTGCGGAATATGTATTTTTCCCAAGATGCCGAGCAAATGCTTGAAGATATAATGACTACGGCGCCAATCGTTAAAACAGTGTGCCGTTTGACGCAGCGTTTTGCCGAGAAGTATCAGGCTTTAAAGCTGGAGCGGACAATTTTAGATTTTAATGATCTGGAACATTATGCGTTTGCTGTATTACGCGATGATGCCGGTACAGATGCACCTTATAACTCAGCAAACTCCCGCTTCGTTGAAACGCTGACAGAGGAGAAAAATGCCTTGCATTTTTCTGATTTAAGGCGTTATAATAATATAGTTAGTTTATATAAAAAAGGGGCGTTCTTAATGTCAGGACATTCAAAATGGGCAAACATAAAGAGAAAAAAAGGGGCAAATGATGCTATCCGCGGTAAGATTACAACCAAGATCGGCCGTGAGATTACAGTAGCAGTCCGTATGGGCGGCAGTGATCCGGTTGGTAATATGCGTTTGAAGTTGGCACTTTCTAAAGCAAAGGCAAATAATATACCGAAGGAAAATATTCAGCGGGCTATTCAGAAAGGTTTAGGTGCTGCAGATGGCAGCAACTATGAAGAACTCGTTTATGAGGGCTATGGTCCGGGCGGCGTTGCCGTAATGCTCGATATTATGACCGATAATCGCAATCGTACTGCAGCTGATGTCAGACATTTGTTTGGCAAGAACGGCGGAAACTTAGGTGAAAGCGGTTGCGTAGGCTGGATGTTTAAGCAGAAAGCCGTTTTCGTCGTTGAGAAAGAAACTTTCGGCGATGAGGATGAACTTATGAATATCGTTTTGGAAGCCGGCGCAGAAGATATGCAGGCTATGGACGATGTGTTTGAGATAACTGCGGCACCGGGAGATTTTGATGCAATTGCTGAAGCTCTTGGAGCTAAAGGGATTGAAACAGCTTCTGCTGAAGTGACGATGGTTCCTGATACTACAGTTAAGCTCGTCGGCAAAGACGCAGAAAAGATGCTGCAGTTGGTCGATGCTCTTGAGGAACACGATGATGTACAGAATGTATATGCAAATTATGAAATAGACGAAGAAGAGTAATTTTCTAAAAGCAGGCGACCTTATGGTCGCCTCTGCTGTTTAAGGAGTTCTTATGCTGGTATTGGGAATAGATCCGGGAACAGCTATCTGTGGTTATGGTTTTGTGGAAGCAGCTCAGGGCAGTCGGCTTATAGCTCATGAGTATGGTGCGATCACGACAAGCCCAAAGGCTCGGATGCAGGACCGTTTAGTAAAGCTTTATGATGAACTTGATGCGCTGATAAAAAAATATAAACCGGATGCTATGGGGGTAGAACAGTTATTTTTTAACCGTAATGTTACAACAGCTATTCCGGTCGGACAGGCACGAGGTATTGTCTTATTGGCAGCGGCTAAGAATAATTTGGAATTGGTTGAGCGGACACCATTGCAGGTGAAACAGTCAGTTACCGGGTACGGAAAGGCAACTAAGGAACAGGTTATTTATATGGTTACCAAGTTGCTTAATCTTCCTGAACCACCGCATCCTGATGATACGGCTGACGCATTGGCAATCGCTATCTGTACACTTCATTGTATGGACAGTATCAGTTGGCGGAATAAACTTGAAGGAGCAAAACGATGATCGGTTATTTGCGTGGGAAAGTCACATATATTTTTCCTGATTCATGTTTTTTGGAAGTAAATGGCATCGGTTGGCGGGTGTTTGTTCCTGATATGACTTTGCGGTCTTTGCATATTGGCGATGAAACGATGCTGTTTACACATATGAATGTTCGGGAAGATGCGATTTTACTATATGGTTTTGCATCCCGGGAGGATTATGATACATTCCAATTGCTTATAACGGTATCGGGGATCGGGCCAAAAGTGGCAATGGGAATTTTGTCGTCAATAACTACGCCGAAGCTTTGCCAAGCTATTCAGGGAAAACAACTGGCGGTATTGACAAAACTGCCGGGGATCGGCAAAAAATCAGCGGAGCGGCTGATCTTAGAGTTAAAAGATAAGTTGACGCTTTCAGTATCGGAAATTGATGATGATATTGATAAAACGGTTGTTGATGTTTCTGATGATCTCATATCGGAAGCAACGGCAGCATTGGCATCATTGGGGTATACAGCAACTGAGATTGCCCCGGTTATGAAGAAAGCATCGGATTGTAAGAGTGTTGAAGAAATTATTAAATTTGCCTTGAAGGAATTTGCAAGGAGGTAAGGCTGTGGACGAGCTTGACGGACGCATAGTAGCAATGGAGGAACAACAGGCGGACGATTGGCAGTACAGCTTACGCCCGCGCAAATTGACGGAGTATATTGGTCAGGATAAGGTCAAAGATAATCTGTCAGTTTTTATAAAAGCGGCGCTGTCGCGCGGAGAAGCGCTAGATCATGTCCTTTTGTATGGCCCTCCGGGGTTGGGAAAAACAACTTTGGCGGGAATTGTCGCTAATGAGTTGGGGGTAAATTTTCGAGTTACCTCCGGGCCGGCAATTGAGAGATCAGGTGATTTAGCGGCGTTATTGACTAATCTTGGTGAACGGGACGTTTTGTTTATCGATGAAATTCATCGTTTGTCGCGGAGCGTAGAAGAGGTTCTTTATTCGGCAATGGAAGATTTTGCTTTGGATATTATCATTGGCAAGGGACCAAGTGCCCGGTCGATAAGATTGGATATTGCTCCGTTTACATTGATAGGGGCTACTACCAGAGCTGGGGCATTGGCAGCTCCGTTACGTGACAGATTTGGTGTTATTTCACGGTTAGAGTATTATACGCCGGAATCGCTGAATGTCATCATTAAAAGAGCAGCGGAAATACTCAATATTTCAATTGATGAACATGGGGCAACGGAAATTGCCCGTCGTTCCCGGGGAACCCCGCGTATTGCCAATCGATTGTTAAAACGGGTAAGAGATTTTGCTCAGATCGATGGTGACGGAACAATAACAGAAAAAATAGCTGACCTTGCTTTGCAAAAGTTAGAAGTGGATAAAGAAGGACTTGATCATACCGACCGCCAGATGCTGGAAACGATGATCAGAAAATTTGGTGGCGGTCCGGTTGGGCTGGATACATTGGCGGCGGCTATCAGTGAGGAAACAGACACCATAGCTGATGTATATGAGCCATATCTGCTGCAGCTCGGATTTTTACAGAGGACACCGCGCGGACGGGTAGTGACAGCTGCCGGTTATGCGCATATAGGAGTTCCTTATCCCGGAACTGAAGATGAGGATACATTGTTTTAAGGAGCGATCATGAAGCTTTTATTGCATATGTGTTGTGGGCCTTGTTCCTGCTATCCGGTTAAAAAGCTGCGGGCGGATGGGATTGAGCCGGTTGGCTGGTTTTTCAATCCGAATATTCACCCTTATACGGAGTGGGATCACAGACTGAAGACAGCAAAAGAGTTTGCCGAAAAAGTCGGATTGGAAATAATAACTGAAGAAAATTATCAGCTGCGGGAATTTTTAGGCCGGGCGCTGACAGCAGAAAAAGAAGCCGGTGGGCGATGCAAAATGTGTTATACCTGGCGCCTCGGAGCAGCGGCAAAATATGCGGCGGAAAATGGGTACGAGGCATTTACCTCGACCCTTTTTTATAGTATTTATCAGCAACATGAATTGATGAAAGAAACAGCAGAGTATTTTGCTGAAAAACTCTGTTGCGTATTTCTGGCTTTTGCTCTCAGAGTCGTTCAGTCCAACATATATTTTGTGTCTGGAAGCGTCCATTCCTATCCCTCTTTCGGCTTGGGTATGTACTGATTATACCAATTTCCCGCCTGCGCTTCAAGAGAGTCGGCGAAAAAAACAGGGCCTTATCTGCTCACCTGATATCTGCTGTAGCTGATCTTCGTCAGTCGGCTCAGAATGACAGTCAGGATAATATAGATGACAGGCGCGGCCTCGAGGATCGTGAACAGATGACCGAACAGGGAGATCATGCGGTAATCCGAGAATGCCCAGCTGCCGAGAAAAGTGACTGGCAGATAGCTGCATGCCTGTGAGATCAGCCGCCAGCTGTACGGTGGGTTGAGCATGCTTATCAGCCAGAGCCCCATCATGACGGAGATCACTGCGACAGAATTACGGCAGAGCTGAGA
>CALCTX010000249.1 GCA_937907035.1 uncultured Selenomonadales bacterium | reverse complement strand
CCCGCCGTCTTCAAACTTAAACGAAGCCCGGTCCACAATGCCAAACCGATCTCTGAACCGGTCGCATTATCTCCCATATATTGAGACATCTGCCACATAAACTCTGCCCGATACAGGCAAAGTACCAGCAAAATAAAGAAAAACAATTTTAAATCCTGCTGGATATTGGAAAAATATTTCTCCAATCGCATTATTTTGTTCCCTCATTCATCAATAAAATCTCCAATGCCCTCTTGCAGACCATCTGAAAACGTTTTTCCGCCAGCTGATAGACCTCCGGCGGAGCAATGGACTCGCTCTCTGTCCGCTTGGCGATCACTCCGCAAATACAGCCGGCTTTGAGCCCGAATACCCGGGCGATCGTAAACAATGTTGCCGCTTCCATTTCCATATTAGTACAGCCTAATGCCTGCCACTCAGTCAATGAACCTTGGAAACGCCGCGGCACATAACCGGTAAAGCTGTCATATCGCTCCTGCCCCGGCCAAAAAGTATCCGAAGACACCGACATCCCGATCTTGTATGGCACATCAAGCTCGACTGCTGCCTGTTCCAATGCCGCTGTTACCTTATAATCAGCCACTGCCGGAAACTCCGGTGGTGCATAATGTCCGGATGTTCCGTCCAACCGGACTGCGGAATCATCGATAACCACATCGCCCAGATTTAAATCCTCCTGCAAAGAACCGGTAGTCCCGACACGAATAAATGTCGTTAACCCAAGCCGGGCAAGTTCCTCAAGCCCGATACCGACTGACGGGCCGCCCATCCCGGTCGAACAAACCAATACCGGTTTACCGCTCACATACGCAAGCCAGCTGGTATATTCACGATGCACAGCCAAAGGTCTGGCCTCGCCAATTTTACTGGCTAATGCCGCCACCCTTCCCGGATCGCCAGGCAACAAAGCGATTGTGGCTCCCTCTGTCATTTCCCGGGATAAACCGGTATGAACAAGTACCTCATTTGACTTGGCATAATTTCGCTGTTTCATGTGATACACCCTTTCATAATCTCTTATCTGTCCTCAAAATACGCTTACTTATTTGCACAAAACCTTTTCCGTCTGCCACCAGGCCAATGCCAATGGTATCACCGATCCGATCCACGCAAGCGGCATTGAAAGACATACCCCCAAATAACCATACCACTCAACCAGATATACCGCCGCCAAAAAGCGGATGATAAGCTCGACCACCACCGCGATTGATGGAACTACCGTCTGGCCCAGTCCCTGCAAAGCATTGCGGAACACAAATATCAACTCAAGCGCAATATAACAAAAA
>CALCTX010000248.1 GCA_937907035.1 uncultured Selenomonadales bacterium | reverse complement strand
TACTATGAATTGGAGACTGATTTATGAGCGAACATCTTAAAATATGGACTAAACTTGCTGAAAGGCTTACGGAATATTTCGGTGAAGAGGTAATAAGAACTGTTGACCATCCTGTACAGACTATGGGAGGGAAGTTCTCTTTTGCAGAACCAAAGGTTCATCCTGTTTCAGGAGACCCTTACGAAGTAGAGGTTTCTGGCGATCTGACTTTCAGAGACTGGACTTTCAAGTATTATCATCCATTTAATCCTAACAACATGGCATGGATTAATATGAGAGCTACTGATGTCAGTGAGGAAGAAGCTTCCGACATTGCCTTCCTTATAATGACTAAGCCTATGGCACTCAGATATAAGTACATATCGTGTATATATAACAGATATCTGGGATTTGACTACCAGAGAACTCTTAAGGCTATTGAAAAGAGTTCGTCTTTCAAGATAAAGTGGGATCCGCACAAATTCTGCTATGAAAAGGTAAAGCCGAACATTGCAAAGCTTGCTCTTAAGATTGCAGAATATGAACATGTGAGTATCTCTGAAGATTCTTTTGATCCTTTAAGCCTTGATGTATTTTCATACCTTCCTGTTGAAGCAGATGGGAACTTTGAAGACCCTGTTGGACTTAATATCAAGACTGAGTGGGCAAGCTTTTTCCCTGAGGATACGCTTTTTACCGAAGATCCCATAGTCAGATTCAATTCAAGAGAATATCATATGGAGTTCAGAGCTGAAGAGACATATACTACGGTAAAAAAATACGGCTCACTTCCAGAGACAGACGATATCCGTATTCTCGCAGCATATTTCAGATATCTTATGGATACTGACCATGGAAAGCTTACTTATATAGTAAAGAGAATATATGATGAGGGTCATGCTGTTGGTAATCATACCTGGAGTCATGATTATGACAACTTATATTCTTCACCGTCAAATTTTATTGCAGAATTGGAGCGGTTTGATGAAAAGATATTGACAATCATTGGCGTCAGACCATTTATTACCCGGGCTCCGGGCGGCAGTATGGGGCAATTTGACGAGAGCTACAGTGAAGCTTTAAAGGAAAAGGGATATATTGAACATGACTGGAATGTAAGTTCAGCAGATGCGGCCCCGAATGATCCGGTTGCGAAAGACTTTATCGATAATATCGATTATCAGACAGCCGATGGAAGGAAGTGTGCGATAATATTGATGCATTCTTCTGCCGGACATGAAGAGACGGTAAAAGCTTTGCCTGAAATCATTCGGATACTAAAAGAGCGTGGCTATTCGTTTGGTGTGGTAACGCCGATGACACCTGATCTGTAAAAAAGCGCAAAAACTGTCGGAGAACGAAAATGTTCAGCCGACAGTTTTTTATTGCGGAAAGGTATGGTTTCCGATAAAATAAAATAGCAGGCAATAGTTAAAGGAGGCGTATATTATGGTTAAATACACATACTTAGGTCATTCTTGTTTTTTGTTGGATAATGGAAAATATAAGGTGCTGACAGATCCGTTCTTAACGGGAAATCCGTTGGCAGCTATGAAAGCAGAAGATGTGAAATGTGATTTTATTCTTGTATCACATGCACATGGCGATCATCTGGGTTATGCCGCACAGATAGCTAAACGAACCGGGGCAACGGTAGTTGCGATTCCGGAGGTTTTAGGTGTTATTGAGGAGCAGATCGGGACAGTTACATCATGCCCGATGAATATTGGCGGGACAGCAAATTTGCCGTTTGGCAAGGTTAAGATGGTAATGGCTGTTCATAGTTCAGGGGTAGCCGGTGGGATTGCTTGCGGTTTTGTTATTTCAATTGGTGGAAAAGTTATATATTTTGCCGGAGATACCTCGCTGTTCTGTGATATGAAACAGATAGGGCAGACGGATCCTATCGATTATGCCGCTTTGCCGATTGGAGATAACTATACTATGGGTATCAGCGATGCAGCGATAGCCGCAAAATGGCTGGAGGCAAAGAACGTGATTCCGATTCACTATAATACCTGGCCGGTTATTGCTCAAGATGCTGAAGAGTATAAGAAACTTGTTGAGAAGGATTCAAAGGCAAAGGTGCAGATAGTAAAATCTGGCGAGACGATTGAGCTGAAATGAGTGCAAAGGAAAATTTGATCGTTATTCTTGGGCCTACCGCAACAGGCAAAACAGAATTGGCAGTCAATTTGGCTAAAAAACTTAGATCGCGGGTGATTTCCGGCGATTCGATGCTGGTTTATAAAGGATTTGACATAGGAACAGCAAAACCAACGATTGATGAGATGCAAGGCGTCAGGCATGAACTGATTGACATTTTGGAGCCGGAGGAAAGCTTTAGTGTGGCTGATTTTGTCCGCCTGGCTAAAGATAAGATCAGTGAAGCAAACCGTAATGGGGAAATACCAATTCTTGCCGGAGGAACCGGGCTGTATGTTAAATCGCTGTTGGAAGGGTATGAATTTAATCAGACAACGAGCGATCCTGTTTATCGCAAACAAATAGAACAGCTTGCAACAGAAAAAGGCACGGAATATGTATTTTCATTATTGCAGGACGAAGATCCGGTGGCAGCAGCAAGAGTTGATGCTAAAAATTTGCGTCGGATAATACGAGCGTTGGAAGTGCATCATTTAGGCGGAGAGACTATTTCTGCAAGCAGTAAGCTGGCCGAAGACGGGTTGGCGTATCATACTTTGGTAATTGGTTTGCGGCGTGAAAGGAAAGCTCTTTATGAACGGATAAACAAACGGGTTGACATGATGATCGGGAATGGATTGGCAGATGAAGTGAGAAATTTGTTAAAGCAAGGTGTCAGTATTGATGCTCCAGCCATGAAAGGGATCGGTTATAAAGAGATTGTGGAGAGTTTGGCAACAGGAAATGATATTTTTGCAGCAGCTGATGCAATAAAGGCAGGAACGCGGCATTTTGCCAAGCGGCAATTTACCTGGTACCGAAAAATGCCGTATATCCGTTGGTATGATGTTGATCTGATGTCGGCAGGATCGTTGTTGGATAACGTATATGAAACAGTAGAAGGATATTTTGCTTTTAGATAGAAAAAGGAGTAAAATTAACGTATGCAATATGTAATTATGACAGGGAGGAAATAAAAGATGCCGGCTAAGACAATCAATCTTCAGGACAGCTTTTTGAATCAGGCCAGGAAGGAAAATGTCGGGGTTATTATCCATTTGATAAATGGTTTTCAAATAAAGGGTAATGTTCGTGGCTTTGATAATTTTACGGTGATCATTGATTCAATGGGTAAGCAGCAGTTAGTTTATAAGCATGCTATTTCCACAATTACGCCGCAGCGGCCGATTTCACCGTATTCTGAATGGGAAAAACATGAGGATAAGGAAGAGCAATAGAGAGTTTTACGGGCTGCACCTTGAAAGGGCAGTCCGTTTGTTTTTATGGGGGTAAGCTATGAGAGAACGTGGTTTTGAAGTTGTTTCAGCTTATATAAATAATAATATTTCTTTGCCAAAACGTAAGACGGCAGCAAGCGCCGGGTATGATATTGAATCAGCGGAAGAGATAATACTGGAGCCGGGAAAAGTTACTTTGGTGCCGACAGGTCTGAAAGCGTATATGCAGGCGGATGAATATTTGGGCCTTCATGTCAGATCAGGTTTTTCGATAAAAAATGTTATTTCTTGTATAAACAGTCAGGGGATTATTGATGCTGATTATTATAATAATCCCGATAATGAAGGACATATAATGGTCCCGCTTATCAATCATGGAACTGATCGGGTCGTTGTGGAAAAGGGAATGCGGATCGCGCAGGGGATATTTTATCGCTATCTGACGATTGATGGCGATTCAGCTGGAATTGGCGCTAAGAGAATTGGCGGAATGGGTTCAACAGGAGAAACATGATGGAGAGTATGGATTTATTTTCGGCAACTAAAGAGACCGGGCGACAGTTTGAACCTTTGGCACAACGGATGCGGCCACGGAATTTTGCTGAGTTTATTGGGCAGCAGTCAGAAGTTGGTGTCGGTAAGTTTTTACGAAAGATGATCGAACAGGATCAAATTCCCTCGTTGATTTTATTTGGTCCTCCCGGCACAGGAAAGACGACATTGGCGCAAATGATTGCCGGGATGACAGACAGTGTGTTTAAAAAATTAAATGCTGTAGCTGCAGGGATTGCTGATATCCGGAAGATTGTTGAGGAAGCGGCGGAAGCCCGCAAATTTTATCAGCAACGTACGATCATATTTATTGACGAGATCCATAGATTTAATAAGAGCCAGCAGGATGTACTGCTTCCCTATGTAGAAGATGGCCGTTTGGTGCTTATCGGAGCCACAACAGAAAATCCGTTTTTTGAAGTTAATCATGCGTTGCTTTCCAGAGTCCGGATCGTTAAGTTGGAGAAACTTACGGATGATCAATTGATAAATATTCTGGAGAACGCCCTTTTTGATAAAGAGCGTGGTTTGGGAAAAGATGACTTGAAGGCATCAAAAGACACTTTGGCAGCAATCGCTCAGTTTGCTGGCGGCGATGCCCGTATGGCGTTGAATTTATTGGAGCAGGCAGCATCAGTGACAGAGAAAGGCGGGACTGTCACAATGGAATCGTTGCGTGTTATCGTTGGTGAACGCTTGCAAAGCTATGACAAAAATGGCGATAATCATTATGATACGGTATCAGCTTTTATTAAAAGCATGCGGGGCAGTGATCCTGATGCGGCAATACATTATTTAGCAAGAATGATAGCTGCCGGCGAAGATGTAAATTTTATTGCCCGGAGGATTGTGATTTGTGCAGCTGAAGATGTAGGCAATGCTGATCCGATGGCATTAGTGGTGGCGATGGCGGCAGCAAAGGCTGTTCATTTTGTCGGCATGCCGGAGGCACGTATTCCGTTA
>CALCTX010000247.1 GCA_937907035.1 uncultured Selenomonadales bacterium | reverse complement strand
GAAAGCGAGAACGGAATTGCAATTATCATCAGGAATAATCCACTCAAAGCCTTCCCAACTGAAATCAACCTGCCAAAGTTCCGAATGACTGCAATAAAACTCATTCAACGTCTCAGAATAATGAAGCAGCTTGTTATGCATCGGATATTGCTCCGGCAAATGCCAATCAAGGCTCTTATCATGGTCCCATTCAATATACTGGCCAAATTCTCCGCCCATAAACAACAGCTTTTTCCCCGGATGTGCGATCCAATAAGCAAAGAAGGCTCTGAGTCCGGCAAACTGCTGCCAATAATCACCGGGCTGCCGGCCAATCAAAGACCTTTTTCCATGTACCACCTCATCATGCGATAACGGCAGTACAAAATTCTCCGAAAAAGCATACATAAAAGAAAATGTTATCTGATTATGATGACCTTTGCGGAACAAGGGATCCGTGCTGATGTAGTCAAGCATATCATTCATCCATCCCATATTCCACTTATAATTAAAGCCTAATCCGCCGACATCTGCCGGTTTTGTAACCAACGGCCAGGTAGTTGATTCCTCTGCCAGCATCAAAGCTGTCGGATAATATTTAAACACCGCTGTATTCAACTGTTTCAAAAACTCAACTGCTTCCAGATTTCCGGTCCCGCCATACTTATTAGGTACCCATTCGCCATCTTTACGTGCGTAATTCAAATACAGCATATTGGCAACGGCATCGATCCGCAAACCATCAAGATGATATTCTTCCAGCCAAAACAGCGCATTGGATATCAAAAAACTCCGGACTTCGGTCCGCCCATAATCGAAATTTGTCGTTCCCCATTCCGAATTATCCGCCCGCTGTGAATTATCGCTCTCATAAAGATTCTCACCATCAAAACGGCGCAAACCATGTTCATCATTACAAAAGTGTCCCGGAACCCAATCCATGATAACACCGATATCGTTTTGATGAGCACAATCCACCAAATACATAAAATCCTCCGGCAATCCATACCGGCCGGTTACCGCAAAATAACCGGTTGCCTGATATCCCCAGGACCCATCAAACGGATGCTCCATCAGTGGCATCAATTCTATATGCGTATAATGCATTTTCTTAACATAAGTTATCAGCTGTTCTGCCAGATCACGATACCCCAACCGTTCACCGGACGGTGTCCGCCGCCAGGAACCAAGATGGACTTCATATATCAGCATCGGCTGTTCATAAGAAAGTATCTTCCGTTTGCTTTGCCACTTTTTGTCATGCCATTGATATTCCGGCTGCCAAACGACCGACGCTGTCTGTGGCGGTACCTCCGCCCTTAACGCATACGGATCTGCTTTCAAAACCACAGTGCCGTCCACGCTCTCGATCGCATACTTATAAATCGCCCCTGCATTTATCCCCGGCAAAAAAGCCATCCATATTTCTCCGTCCTTGCCACGCACCATCTGCGCAGCATTCCGGTCCCAACCATTGAAATCACCGACAACACTGACCGTTCTCGCCCGAGGAGCCCAGACACAAAAACGGACACCGGCCACCCCGTCAACTGTCAGCGGATGAGCCCCCAACAATTCATAAGCGTGGTAGTTGGTCCCTTGATGAAATAAATACAGATCAAAATCTTTTATTGCCGAGACATTCATAATACACTCTGCACTTTCCAAATATCACTTGCATACTCACTGATCGTCCGATCCGAAGAAAATACTCCGGAGCAGGCAATATTCATCGCTGAAGAACTCAGCCATTTGTCATAATCAAGATACCGGCGGTCGATCTCTTCATGCGCTGACCGATAACTGTCAAAGTCCTTAAGAATAAAAAACTCATCATTATTTTGCAACAGATAATCATACAGAGAAACAAAATCACCGTAAGTGCCATCTTTCAACTGATTGAGTATATTTTTCAGATTCGGATTCTTATTATATTCATCCCAAGCTGAATAAGTTCCATTTGCGTAGAAATTCAAAACCTCTTCTGCCTTAAGTCCGAAAATAACACAATTATCATCGCCAACAAGATCCTTGATCTCAACATTGGCTCCATCAAGCGTTCCAAGCGTTATAGCACCATTCATCATAAACTTCATATTTCCGGTACCTGATGCCTCTTTGCTGGCAGTAGATATCTGTTCGCTGACATCAGCAGCCGGATAAACCAACTCACCCAAAGAGACTCCGAAGTTTTCCAAAAAGATAACTTTCATATACCCCGCTGCAGCCTCATCGTGATTTACTCTGGTTGCGACCGCATTGATCAAGCGAATTGTTTCCTTGGCAATATGATAGCCCGGAGCTGCTTTGCCGCCAAAAAAGAATACTGTCGGTACAAGCGGTTTGTTCCCGTTCTTTATCTGATCATAGCGATACATAATATGCAAAATATTCATCAGCTGCCGCTTATATGAATGAATCCGTTTGACCTGAATATCAAACATCATATTCGTATCAAGATTGATACCCATATGCCGGCTGACATAATCTGCCAATAATTGTTTCTGCCGCTTTTTAACCTGATGCAGCTTGATCAAAAACTCTTTATTGCCGACCTCTTTTTTCAAACGGGACAACTCAAGCGGATACTTGCGCCACCCGTCACCGATAGTCTCATCAAGCAGCCGTGCCAATGCCGGATTGGCCGCGATCAGCCAACGGCGATGTGTGATCCCATTGGTCTTGTTGTTAAAACGTCCCGGGAAATAATCACTGAAAGCCTGCATGGTAATATAGCGCAAAATATCCGAATGTATCTTGGCCACTCCATTGACACTGAAACTGCCAACGACCGCCAATCTTGCCATATGTACCTGATCATCCTGCAATATCGAAAGCTCCCGGACAAGATTCTCATCGCCCTGATATTTCTGCCGTACGTCAAACAAAAACCGGCGATTTATCTCCTCTATAATCTGATAAATCCGCGGCAACAATTCTTTAAACATATCAACCGGCCAACGTTCCAACGCCTCCGGCAAAATCGTATGATTGGTATAAGCGATTGATTTGCTGGTGATCTCCCAGGCCTGTTCCCAGCCAAAACCTTCAATATCCATCAATATACGCATCAGCTCCGGAACAGCCAGTGCCGGATGCGTGTCATTTATATGAATAACATTCTTCGCCGCAAAATTAGCAACACTCTGCCCGGTGATCTTAAAATGCCGGACGATACTCTGTACACCGGCCGAAACAAAGAAATATTCCTGGATCAGCCGTAAACGGCGTCCCTCATAGGAACTGTCATCCGGATAAAGATATTTGGTGATATTTTCAACAAAATCCCGATACTTTGCCTTAGCCGCGATCTGCTCCTGAGTCAGAATAGCATAATCACTGAAATCACGATTAACCTCTGCATTCCAAAGCCGCAATGTATTAACCGTCTTATTTCCGCAGCCGACAATCGGTACATCATACGGCACCGCCATAACAGTCAGATAACCCTCATGGACTGCCCGATAACGGCCATCACCTTCCGGCACCACATACGCCTTGCCGCCGAACCGTACATCAACAGCCTTATCCGGCTTACGGTATTCCCAAACAAAACCATCGCGCAGCCAATTATCCGGAAGCTCTACCTGATTACCCTGCACCAGACGCTGCTCAAACAAACCATACTGGTAGCGTATACTGCAACCATGCCCCGGTATTCCCAAAGCGGCCATTGAATCTATAAAGCAGGCTGCCAGCCGGCCAAGTCCGCCATTGCCAAGTCCGGCATCCGGTTCTTCAGTAAGTATCTCATTCAGATTCAAGCCCAATTCATCCAATGCTGCCTCAAGCTCATCGCGAATTCCCAAATTCATCAAATTGGTATTTAACAAACGTCCCAATAAAAACTCGATTGAAAAATAATAAACCTGCCGTTCCTGGCGCTCACGATACATTCGGTTCGTATATATCCAATTTTCCGAAAGATACTGTTTTACGACCGAAGCGGCAGTAACGAACCGCTCCTGACGGGTCAGTTCATCAAGCTCCCGTCCCCAAATAATATGAGCTGCAGCCATAAATCGCTCTCTTATTGATATTTTATCCGGCATGTCGCTCTCCTCTTCCTTACCCAGCATTTCATTGCATAAAATCAAATAACGATATTCTTATTGACAATAAGTGGATATTCCTGAACACCCTTCAGCCATTTTTCCTGAGAAATAACCACATTTTTATCACAAATCACATTCTCTAAAATCGCATTTTCCTTGATCGTGCCATTTTGCATGACAATACAGTTCTTTATCTTCGCCCCGCGCTCAACCGTTACCTCACGGAACAAAATACTGTTTTCCACCTCTCCGGCAATATTGCAACCGTTGGCGATCAAGGAATTTTTCACAACTGCCGAATCCTGATAGCGTACCGGAGATCTGTCTTTAGCTTTTGTTGAGATTATATGCCCCCTGCGGAACAACTCATTAAACACTGAAGCATCTAATAGATCCATGTTTGCCTGATAATACGATGCCGTAGAATTTATCTCCCGTGCATACCCCTGATGTTCTACCGCTGCAACCCGCAATTTATGCAATTGTCTCGCCAACACATCAAACAAAAAATCATAATTTCCGCTTTCGTAACTGCTACGTACTGCTTCAGCAAATAAACGCCGCTTCAAAAAACAAACTCCCAAATACAAATTCCGGTCTTTCTTTACATCCTGGCGATAAGATATTTCTTTTACCAGGCCTTCCTCATCCAACTTCAAGACAACACCATTATGGCCATCTGTCTCAGTTTTTCCGTAAATAACAACTATATCCGCCTGAGTCGCTGCCTGAACATCCTGCAATATATTATAATCCAGTTTACAGACAAAATTCCCGCCACTCAGCAAGATATATTCTGATGGATCATGTTCGATAAAATCCAGCTGATCATAATAATCTTTCAGATCACCGGCAAAACGCCGCTCATTGAGCCGGGCCGGTAAAAATGACAACCCTTCATGATGACGGGCCAAATCCCAATCCTTACCGGACCGGACATGATCCAGCACCGGCCGTGAATTTTCCGGCAACATTATCCCTACTGTCCGAATTCCCGAATTGACCATATTTGACAAAGCAAAATCAATCAGCCGATAACGCCCGCCAAATGGTATCATCTCTACCGGACGATCATTAGCCAGTTCATGAATAAGCGCATTATCTTCCTGCAGATTCAGAAGCCCCAAAACATTTTTCATGACTTCTCCTCCTGTTTAAATCTCTTTTATTACTCAAAAATTTAATTTTCTGGACCTTTTTGAAAATGAAAGCGGGGCCGGCCGGTTGGCGGGTCCCGCTTCTTTTATAT
>CALCTX010000246.1 GCA_937907035.1 uncultured Selenomonadales bacterium | reverse complement strand
ATTATCTCTTCATCAGAAGTAACTATCGCCGGAACGCCTAAAAAGTTAAAGGCTTTTTCAACACTGAACAGATTGCCGACACCATAGTCAATGATAACCAGTGAATTGTCCGGCATCACAATACCCCTTTCGTGGAAAGGACACCTTTGATCCGCGCATCCTTTTCAACCGCTATACGCAATGCGTGGCCCAAAGCTTTAAATATTCCCTCGGTCTTGTGATGTGAATTCTTGCCATATAACACTTTGACATGCAATGTTATTCCGGCATTAAACGCAAATGCGCGCAAGAATTCTTCAGTGAGCTCTGTATCGTAGTCACCAACAACCGGTGTCATCTCTCCGCCGTCATAAACGAGGAAAGGACGGCCGCTGATATCCAGCGAAACAAACGCTAAAGCTTCATCCATCGGCACATAAAAGCTTCCATAACGGGCAATACCGGCTTTATCTCCCAAGGCTTCAGAAAACGCCTGTCCCAAGACTATACCGATATCTTCAACACTGTGATGGCCGTCAACAATAAGATCCCCAGTGCATTGCAGGGACAGATCAAACAAGCCATGTTTAGCCAGCAGAATAAGCATGTGATCAAAGAAACCGATTCCGGTTGTTATCTCACTTTTACCGCTGCCATCGATATTCAAAGTTAATTGGACATTGGTTTCGGCTGTTTTGCGTTCAATTTTTGCTTTTCTCATTTTACTGACGCTCCTCAACAAAATCTTTTATTGCTTTGAACCAAGTATCATTTTCTTCCCGAGTTCCCATCGATATGCGCAGACAGTTTTCCAAGCGTGGCGCGTTACCGAAGCTGCGCACGCCAATGCCGCGTTCCTCTAAATATTTATTAAGTTTAACCGCTTTTTCATATTTTACTAACAAAAAGTTGGTTTCCGACGGATAAACAGTGAACCCTTTCAGTTCTTTCAACTGCTTGGCCATCCGTTTCCGTTCCGCGACCATCATCTGTATCCGCGGCACATATTCATGACGCATCTGGTAAACGATATCTGCCGTGACACAGGAAAGTACATTTAAATGATACGGCATATATGATTTGCTGATCATCTCAATTATAGCTTCATTGCCAAGCAAATACCCGACGCGGGCTGAAGCTAACCCGTACGCTTTTGAAAATGTTCTGGCCACCATGAGATTCGGATATTTTTCCAGCAATGATACCGCCGAGCTGCCGTAAAATTCAACATACGCTTCATCAACTAAAAATGCGCAGTTGATATTGTCAGCAATATATTTGATCTTTTCCAACGGCGTTACGGTACCGGTCGGATTATTAGGATTGCAGAGAACTGCCAGCGAAGCCCGGCTGTCTCTTACTGCCTTAATGAATTTATCCGCATCAAGCGTATAATCATCTTCCAGATCAACCGGAATACCTTCTGCCTCTGCTGCCTTAGCATAAATCCTGTACATGGAAAACGACGGCTGCGGAAAAACTATCTTATGCCGTCCGCCGCCAAAGCAATAAAACAGTTTTTCAATGATCTCGCTTGACCCGTTGCCAAGCAAAACATTATTTGTTTCCAAGCCAAAATTGTCGGCAATCTGTTCTTTCAGGTATTCCGGTTCTTCATTCGGATAGCGGTTGAACGCTACCCGGGAAAGGCGGGACATAACCCGGTCTTCAACAAGCGGTGGCAAATTCAGATTGCACTCATTGGCATTGACCTTTATTTTCCAATCACGTTCTGTAACATCATAAGATGGCATTTCTGCCAAACCTTTGCGAAATTTGAGCATTTATTTCAACTCCCGAAGACGAATTGCATTAGCATGTGCCTGCAGGCCCTCTGCTTCAGCTAAACGGATAATATCATCTTTGACCGCATTAAGGGCCGGCTGTGTATAAGATATTATACTTGTCCGCTTCATAAATGTTTCAACATTGAGGCATGAATAATAACGGGCAGTACCGCCAGTCGGCAATACATGATCCGGACCGGCAAAATAATCGCCCAACGGTTCCGGCGAATATGCACCCAGGAATACAGCTCCTGCATGACGCACATACGGCAAAAGTGTAAACGGTTCTTCAGTCAAGATCTCCATATGTTCCGGAGCCGAAACATTGGCCAGTTCCATTGCCTGCATGATATTTTCGGCAACAACGATCAGACCGTTTTTATCGAGTGACGCTCTGGCTATCTCCTGACGCGGCAATTTTTGCAACTGTTTTTCTGCTTCTGCAGCCACCTTTTCGGCCAGTTCAGCGCTGTCAGTGATCACTATACTTGACGCCAGCATATCATGCTCGGCCTGACTGAGCATATCCGCTGCTGTATAGACCGGATCAGCAGTCTTATCAGCGACGATCAGGATTTCACTCGGACCAGCGAGCATATCAATATCACAATGTCCGTAGACAGCCTTTTTTGCCAAGGTAACGAAAATATTGCCCGGACCGGTTATCTTATCCACCCGCGGAACCGTCTCCGTACCAAATGCCATAGCCGCAATTGCCTGTGCTCCGCCGATCTTGTAAATCTTATCAACACCGATCAGTTTGGCCGCTACCAATACATAAGGATTCAATTTCCCTTCCCGCGGCGGACACATCATAATGAGTTCTTTTACTCCGGCAACCTTGGCCGGAACAGCGTTCATGACTACCGATGACGGATAAGCAGCTGTACCGCCGGGAACATAAATTCCCACCCGGTCAAGCGGGATCACAGATTGGCCCAGCATAGAACCTTGATCTCGATATGTCATCCAGGAATTAGGCTTTTGTTCCTGATGATATCGCTGAACATTAGCTATCGACCTCTTTAATGACTCAACTATGTCTTTATCAACAGCTTTTTCCGCAGCTTCATATTCAGCCTCGGTCACTAAAAATTCTTCCGGCTTGAAATCAGCCCGATCAAGCAGTTTCGTATATTTTACAACGGCACTGTCGCCATCTTTTCTGACATCGTTAACGATCATTTCCACAATTTCCGCTGCAGTCATATCACGTCCAAATAACTTTTTATTTCCTTCCCGAATCCGTGGATTCAATTCGACTTCATCAAATGCAGCCTTCGTCAACATTTTTTCTACGGCTGCCTGTCCGATCTCCTTTACACTGACAATTTTCATTTATTTGCCCTTCTTTCCAATACATATCGTAAATCTTCAACCATTTTATTTATGCGCTCAAATTTCAACCGGAAGCTGACGCGATTGGCGATCAGTCTTGCCGTTGCGTCCATGATACTGACTATCTCTTCCAGATTGTTTTCCCGAAGTGTAGTGCCGGTCTCAACAATATCAACAATACTCTCTGACAATCCGACAATCGGTCCCAACTCAATAGAACCGTTTAATTTAATATATTCCATCTGCATACCCTTACGGCTGAAAAATTGCTCAGCAATATGCGGGAATTTAGTAGCTACCCTGGTATGAGCATAATCCTTAAGACTTTTACGTTTTTTATCTTTGGGAACAGCCATCATC
>CALCTX010000245.1 GCA_937907035.1 uncultured Selenomonadales bacterium | reverse complement strand
AAACGCAAATTATTGATCAGTCCGAGGAAATTATCTTTGACCTTATTCAGCTGACCGATCGCATTATCGATCTCGTCAATGATCGAATTAGACTTTTTGGCCGCCTGCTCATAATTCTTTCCAATCGATTGAACAAATGAACTCAATTTATTTTCGAAGTTTGTAATATCAATCTCCTGACTGCGGATACGTTCTATCTCTTGCTTATAAGCTATTGAGCTAAGTGCCGCATTCCGTAAAATAGCTATAAGCGGAATAAAGAATTGCGGCCGTATCACATACATTTTTGGATAATTGCTCATGTACGACACATCAACAATTCCGACATTATAAAACTCGTTTTCCGGCTCAAGCAACGACACTAAAACGGCATATTCACAATTCTTTTCTTTTCGGTCTTTATCAAGTTCCTTAAAAAAGTCTTCATTTTTATGCTTTTTACCGGCAGTATCCGTTTCGTTCTTCATCTCAAACATAATGGATATAAACTCATTTTTATATTCATCATAGTCCCGGAATATAAAATCACCTTTGCTCCCGGTTTTTGCATCATTATCCTTATCAAAATACGCAGTCTGAAAACCAACTGCCCGCATCCGGTTAAATTCGGTCAAGCAATGCTGTTCCAGACTTTCGCCGACCATTTTGGTCGATTGTTTAGCTTTAAAGTCCTTATAAAACTCGACTTCATCATCTTTAGCTTTTAATTGCGCACTATACCTATCGATAAGAGACTTTTCTTTAAGCGCATATACATTTTCACTGTTCCTGATCTCTGCCTGAAGATTTATTATTTCTCTGTCTTTGTTGGCAAGTTGATCATTCTTTTCTTTTACGGCTTCTGAAACCGCCAGTGCTTTTTCTTTTTCCGCTTCATTTATCTTTCCTTGAAGCTGCTCTATTTTGGTGTTCTTTTGAGCGATTTCCTGATCCTTTTCTTTTTCCAATTGATCATATTTTCTGATCTGTTCAGCCTTATAATTTGTTACTTGGAGTTTATAGTTATCCAACTCCTTTGTTTTCAAAGTTATCGCCTGATCATAATCCCTTTGCTGTTCAGCCTTTGCTAAAGCTATAGCATTTTCAACCCGGTCTTTATACTGTTGCTCCAATTGCCGGACCTCAGCATGAAATTCTCTATCATGAACCTGTTTTAAAATTGCAGCATAACCTGCTTCATCAACCTGAAAAACTTCATTACACTTCGGACATTTAATTTCCTGCATAAGCATGTCCTCCCCCGCATCCATAATCATTAAAACCAGTTAATCATAACACCAATGATACAATATTTTGCCAATAAACATCTCATATTTCAATAAATAATCTTCAGGCCCAAGGATCCAGAGCTTTAGGTATACGGACATCAACCAAAACACTGTTCATATTCCAGATAAAATATTCACCGGTTGACGGCTTATACCGCAGAGTTACAGGCCGGGGACTGTCAAATGCCGGCGCCTTCAAAAACACCCGGCAATATCCTTTCTCACCATAACGGCCAACATCAGGATAAATGGTAAGCGTATATGGCATTTCAGGCTCATAGTTATTCTCCGGTGTTGCCCCTTGGAAATAAACCTTCATAAGATACTTTTTATCCTTTAGTCTCTCACGATAAAAATAAACATCCTGCGATGAAAGCGGTCTGGGGCCGGCCAAAATATTCAGTGCCGCAATTCCCTCTTCCTCATTTTGGGCGAAAAGATTAGTCGCTGCAAGATACATAATGATTGTATTTTCCGGTTTCGTCAGGTCAAGTTTATCCAAAGCCTTAAACTCTTCAAGGCTCTGCGGCAAATAGGGAATACTGACTGTAGCCGGAGCATCGATCGTAATATCGCATGTATCAGCTGCTGCCAGATACACTTCTTTCAAAGGTATCGGCGATGCACCGCTTACCAAAGGCAAGCAAAGTGTCCCGATCGTCAATGCCATAACGCCCGATAGAATCTGTTTTTTCATAACCATTCCTCCCAATAACATACTCATCAATTTATTGCATTTACTACAGGTGATCATTATCGTTTTGGTACAGGCAACTCTATTACGACTGTAGTACCTTGCTCGCCGGTGCTTTCCATATGAACGAGGATACCATGTCTGAGCGCGATTTCCTTTGCAATGGCGAGTCCAAGCCCTGTTCCGCTCTTATTTTGTTCTGAACGTACCTTGTAGAAGCGGTCGAAAATGTGTGGCAAATCCTCCGCTGAAATGCCGGGCCCCTGATCGCTTATAGTCAGCTTATTGCCGGAGAAACCTATCTCCACTGTACTGCCTGACGGAGAGAATTTTACAGCATTGTCAAGGAACACAAGCAACATCTGCCTTAATCTTCCGTAGTCGCCTTGCATAGTATACATTCCAGAATCAAACTCTGTATTTATAGTAATATTTTTTTCCTCGGCCAGTCGCCGGCTGCTCCGAGCCGCATCACAGAAATTCAGTTCAGTCTGCTCAATGCGGAAATTCACGTTCTGCAGGCGTGACAGATCAAGAAGGTCATTTATCAGCCGCTGGAGATAAATACTCTCTCCCAGCATCTGCCGATAATATTCCTTTATCTGTTCCTTTTCAGTTATCACTTCATCGCTCAGAGCCTCAAGAGAACCTCTTATCACAGTCACCGGTGTTCTGAGCTCATGAGAGATATTGGCTATGAAATCCTTTCGCAATTGGTCGAGCTGAGCACTCTCCTGACTTGCATCGAGCAGTCTGTCTCCAAGAGAATCG
>CALCTX010000244.1 GCA_937907035.1 uncultured Selenomonadales bacterium | reverse complement strand
ATGCTGCTCTGTCATAATCTTTAATAAGATAACTGATCGCACCGATAAGATAACTGGCCATTGAATCAGTAAGATTCCCTATCGGATAGCGCTCAGAAAAAACTGACCGCTCATAAAGGTCAACCGCTTTCTTAAGCATAGGCAATTCCCGCTCCGAGTCTTTTGAAATACGATATACCCATGCCAACTCAAGATATAATCCGGCTAAATGTCCCAAAGAGGACTTGACCAACTCCTCAAAAAATATTGCCAATTGAAAAGCTGCCACAGCCTCCGGCAACGTACGTATCTCATTAAAGACAAATCTGGCCTTGTGTTGCGCTAAAAACGTTTGTATTTTTTGTTTGTGTTTTTCCGGCATCGGTGCAGTAAACTGCTTTTCCTCTGCTGCATAAGCACAATGTTCACAAACCCATATCGTGTAAAAATAGGGATTAAAATCTTTGTAATGCGTACAAAAATCACAATCCGTAGTCAGTGCTGTAAGCCGCGACCGCAACTTCACTACACGAGTTGTCTGACCGCAGATCGGGCAAACCTTTTCCACAACAAAGGTATTTCCAACAGCCATAAATGTCACCTCAAAAATATTTTACACTTTTCCGTATATAGCTTACCACATTTCCGGAGAAAAGAAAATCTCTGATTATAACGCCTTAAATCAGGAAACTTGCGTCAGCGTTTCAACTCAGCGGAGAACATCTTCGCTGAGTTATCAGCGGCAATATTTTTTACATAACTCTGATAAATATTGCCTCTCCTTTTCTTCCGGCATGTTTTTCAGCCGCCAGCACCAGTTATTCTCTACTGTTCCCGGAGTATTTAACCGATTACAGCCCGGCATGAGAAGAACATCCTGCAACGGCAAGATCACTAAATTTGCTGTTGACTCGTATATCCTCCTGATCAGCTCCCGACAAACTTTGACAGCTTCTGCTTCACCGGTAAATTCCCGTACCCGCTCCCGTTCCTCTGACGACAGATCATCTTCATACCAGCCAAGCAACGTATTATTATCATGCGTACCGGTATAAGCGACCGTATTTTCCGTTGGCCAAAAACCCGTTTCACCGGACAACAGTTCAAATTCCAAAACCTTCATTCCCGGTAAATTGAACGCTTTCCGCAATTTATTAACTTCAGCCGTAATAATGCCCAAATCCTCAGCAACCAATGGCAGCTGTCCGAGACTTTCCTTCAAAGCAGTTAATAATGCTTTTCCCGGAGCCTTGCCCCAACGGCCATTTTCTGCTGTTTTTTCGCCTGCCTGTATCTCCCAATAAGCTTCCAAACCACGAAAATGATCGATTCGGATAATATCAACCAACTCAAGCTGGCGTTTTATCCGTTTCTTCCACCAGGCAAAATCGTTATCTGCCATTTGTTCCCATGAATATTGCGGATTTCCCCATAATTGCCCGGTTTTGCTGAAATAATCCGGCGGTACCCCGGCCACCAAAGACGGCATCCCATCTTCAGCCAAAGCAAATTCATTCTGCCCGCTCCATACATCAGCGCTGTCAGCAGCAATAAACAACGGCATATCGCCAAATAGCCTGACTCCCTGCTTTGCCGCATGATCACGTAAATCTGCCCATTGCCGGGAAAAAACATATTGTGTAAATTCTGTAAAGGCTATTTCGTCCGCTTCAGCCTCTTTTAATTCCGCTATCGCATTTTCGTCCCGATCCCGCAAGGACTTGTTCCATTTTACCCAGGACCGGTTTCCATTAGCTTTCTTCCCCGCCTGATATAGCGCATAATCTGGCAACCAATACCTTTCCTGTTCAACAAACTCAGCGATCTTCACTTTCCATTCTGCAGTCAAACGGGAAAAGGCTTGCCGAAGCAATTTATCCTTAACTTGCTGTACATGGCAAAAATCAACTTTATCTCCATCAAACTTGGCCGCTTCCAACTCAGCAGCAGTCAGCAATTGCTTATCATAGAGCCATTCCGGATCAATAAGCAACGGATTGCCGGCAAATGCCGAATTTGACTGATAAGGAGAACCCGTCAGATCAACCGGGTGCAATGGCAAAATCTGCCAGACCTTTTGTCCGGCTTCTGCCAAAAAATCTATAAACGCCCGTGCATTTTTACCGATATCGCCAATCCCATACTGAGAAGGCAACGAACTTATATGCAATAAAATACCGGCTGACCGGGTTCCGTTATCCGAGGCCCCGGCACGAAAGATTTTCATTCCATATGCGGAAACAGTAACTTGCAGTTCCTTGGCCGGCATTGCTTTACCTAAAGTACCGCCAAAATAAATATCATATTCAAAAAGTTCCCCGCAATTCAATTGGCTTATATCGATCGTTGCTGCCAATTCACGCGCACTGCGGTTAATAACAACCACAAAGGTTTCTTCAGCAGCAAAATTATCAAATTCATCATGACAATTACTGCCTATGCGACGTGCAAAAGCCAGCAAATCCCCTTGACCATACAATTGAATATATTGTCCGGTTTTCAGTGCCTGACTTCCTTTACGCAACCGGATAAGATCCTTATACCAGCCAAATATTTCTTTATCAATATTTCCCCACGGGAACGTTCCCCGGTTAAATGGGTCCTTCTGGCCTTCCATTCCGGCTTCATCACCATAATAAACAGATGGTACCCCCGGAAACATAAACTGCCATAAAGTGATCAGTTTCAAACGCTTTACAGCCAAATCCCGGGCCTGAGCTGTCAATCGAGCAGTGCCCTTCAAACTGTCCGGCAAAGTTTCAGACACTATTCCCCCACCCAATACTGTCAACAAACGTTCCACATCATGGGTTCCCAAAACATTAAGCAGCGCATAAA
>CALCTX010000243.1 GCA_937907035.1 uncultured Selenomonadales bacterium | reverse complement strand
CGCGTTCCATTCGCTCATGTTCACGGCGTTCTCTTTCACGGCGTTCGCGTTCCATACGCTCATGTTCACGGCGCTCTCTTTCACGGCGTTCGCGTTCCATTCGCTCATGTTCATTGTGATGCTTTTGCATTTCAGGCTTCTTATGATCATCATGATGTTTGTCAACTTTATGCTCTTCATGACGGCGCTGCTGTTCAGCTCTTTTACGTTGTTCATTTTGTTTGTGTTGTTGCTCTGACTGCCGTTGTGCCGGCTTCCCATTATGCGGAGCGGCATAAACTGTCGTTCCCAAAACATTAAGGCCAAAAACTATTGCTGCTGCTCCACTAAAAATCTTTGATGCTTTCATGATCATCTGCCTCCTAACTTTTTCTCCCCGAGACCGTTATTTTCTATTTTACAATTCGAGTTTAACCCGAAGAAAAATTTAATACAATAAAAATTTTCAATTGCAATTTAAATTTGATATGTTAATATTGTTAGCGAACGGCAGATTTATGTCGTATTATTATATTTCTAAATTATAGGAGGTTTCCCCATGAACAAATGTATCAAAGCAACTGGTTTGGCACTTTTATTGGCTGGTTCGATGACAATGTTTGCCGGTTGCGGCGACAATAAACCGGCAGCAAACAATAGCAGTTCCAAGCCTCAGGTTAAACAGGAACAGACTGCTCAGGCTCCAAAGAAGAAGCCAGTTCCGACTTCCAAATTATATCGTTTCGGTGTACATATTGATGACGAAAAACTGATTCCGACAATTACTCCTGAAGTTACAGCTGAATTTGAAAAAGCAGCTGCAAACTTTGATCTGCCGGCAAAAAATCCTAAACAGCAGATAGAAGGCATTTGGGTTTATAAATCATCTCCTCTTTCCAAGGGCGCTCAGATTTTCACTCATTGGTGGACTTTGCATTTGGACGGGCATCATGCATCTAAATTTGAGTATACTGATAACAAAGGAAAAACCAGAAAAGCTGAGGAACAACACATCGGGCATATTAAGATAACAGTTGATGTGAAGACTAACAAAATCAGAGAAGTCCATGTATCCCGCTATGATTTGACCGAAGACAATCCAAAAGGTGCATCAACAGAAATTTCCCGACAGAAATTTTAATATTTGACACAAACAGGCCATAGCTTTGAAAGCTATGGCCTGTTTTATTAATTCCTGATCAGCACCAAATTGGTCTGCAATTTTATTTATCGTTTATGACACACGTTCAAATCCATCTTTGACCACATCATAATACAAAATCTCGCCCAGCTCATTTATTTTGAAAACAGCTCTGGTGATAATACGTGTCGGGTGGTCCTCGATAACCTTAAATTCATGAACCTCCAAACCGTCCGTCCCATCCGGATTATGTTTAGAATAGGTAAGATGTCCGCCAACCAGCAGAGCCTTAAACTGCGGCGAATTTTTCAGATAATCCTCCAGGTATAATGCAGCTTGATAATCGTTGGTAATAAAGGAAAGTCTTTCTGTTTCCAGACGCTGCAAGTCAAATCCGTCGTCAGCAGCGTTCCAAATGCACCCCCATTTTGCTTTTGGCCAGTTGATCAGATCAACACTTGTCTGCCCCCAAGGTGGCATATACTCGGTAGTGTTGGTGATGGCAAAGCATTTGTAATATTCATCATATTCACCGTAAAGTCTGTTCCACTCATCAGGCTTAAAACCATTCTGCTGCAGCTTCGCGTAATCCACATAGATTTTCCACTGTCCGTCATGAACCCCTATCAGCCAGTAGCCCATATTCTTTGCATGAGCGCCAGCCGTAGCACTAACGGCAAAAAGGCCACTCTGCGGGTCGTTGACCGGCAGCTCCGTAATGTCATAAGCAACCGCGGCATCCTCATATGGCTGCAAGGTCAGATAGATTTCATGTGTCTCAGCCGATGCGATCATCAGTCTGTTATTCTGGTAACCGGCCTGAAAAACCACATGATAAGCACGATCTTTATAAAAACTCTTTTCCGTTTCCTGCATATACAAGAAGTCCTTTTTCAATGCCTGCCCGGTAACATTAAAATGAGCCGCACAAACATTACCGCAAACCGTGGCTGCTAAAACTGCCAGACATATTTTCATTTTCTTTTTAAGCTTCACAGCGCATTCCTCCCCAAATTATCTTGTTATTATCATACAGCACTTAAAATTGCCTCCGCTCATAAACGATATTGTTATTATTATACACCATAAAAAACCGAAACCAAATACATCGGCAATTAATATCATGATGAATTTTAACCTTGCTGATCAAAAAGATACGTGTATAATTGGTTTTATAGGAGAAAAATTGAATTAAAAGCAGAAAAACAAAGATAATTATAGGAGGATGATTTATGAAACGAATTATTTTTCTCATGCTGCTGATATTGTCAGTTACCTGTCAGACAGCATTTGGCGCATCAGAATTGGACGCATATTATATCTGGGTAAATCCGGTAAGCACTGACCTTTTGACGGCGTCGAAAGTAGTCGTTTATCCTATTGAGAATGCCGACAGCGACGTAAAGACAGATACTATTACATTGCAATTAGGCAAAGCGGCTATTCCGCAAGCAGTGTGGAGTATCGCTCCGTCCCGTTCAGCCGGAAGAAGTGGCGAAGAACTGGCGGCAGAAATAAACGGTGCCGCTGATCTGATAATAGTTCCGGAAGTTATTCAGCAATATTACAAGGAAGGCCATTCGGATCGGATCGAACAATATATTGATATACACAACCGCGAAGAAGTCGAGTTCAGAGGCAGCCGTCATGTGAAGTATGATATTCATTACCCAGAAAAGGTAACAGTTCCTGAATGCAGTGAACGGCTTGACATTTTATCTGTTTCCTATCTGATTTATGACCGTTCCGGTCAGCTTATCATGGCTGCTATCCTCCCCAGGTTCAGTAATAAAGGATTGCAGGATGCATACAAAGACAATATAAGTACTTTCTATAAATCAAGTCTCCCTATGGGGTTAAAATTAGTCCGCAATAAAGGGAAGGAGTGATCGTCTTGCGAAAAAATATTATGTTGATCCTATCTCTGATGCTCTTATTTTGTAATACCGCTTTTGCCGGTGCTGATGTATGGAAAGCTCCGGGATATGATTTCAAAAAAATACACACCGCCCGAATCGAGGATACAGTTGTATCCGATATAAGCGGGATCAACTGCCTTAGCCTCCGCAAAGTATGTGATTTCGCCAACTGGCGTAAATCTGCATATTTAAAGGGCGTAACTGTAACGCATAGTGATACTGCTGACTGCCGGATTGTTGTTGACTTAAGTAATTTTTCCCTGTCAGTTTTTTGGCAGCCCTCATCAGCTGTGGCCGAAGAACAGGAAAGCCGGGATTATGAACAAATAAAGCGTGGTGATACAATATTTACCGATTCAAAAGTTACCCGCCGAATTTGGACGGTACCGAAAATACAACAAGGCTATCTCTGGGTCAAATATGGTGTATCAGTAAATGTCCACGTTTATGATAAAGCTAATCAGGAGATATTCCGCTTCAGTCAGACCGATGAACCAAAAGGTTCCCTTATGAGAGGGTACAACAAAATTATGACTAATTTCTTCAAGAAATTCAGTGACGCTCTCGATTGACAGGATTATTCATAGCAACAGCCCCGGATCAATGATCCGGGGCTGTTTTTCATATAACTCAGCGAAGAGAATTCTCTAAAAATCTGTTATATAATTTTTTCAGCGGACTCTAAGCAACACACTATTACAAAAGAGCTGCGTAACTTTATTTATAAATGCGTTCTCAATCTCATCAGCCGAATGCTCCTGAAAAAAACACCCCGCCAAATCCATCATTGCCGTATTTAAAATGCCACGGATTATCTGTCTGTGATCATAAAGATACTCAGCTGCCCGATTGAGTTCCCAATATGTATTATACTTAGTTTTCTCATCAAATTCGATTGCTGTACAATCAGCATTCCATTTTATTTCATAAACTCCGGCTAAACACATAACACAGATCAGTTTATGCCAGATACGGCTCGTACGGTCTTTTATCATCAAATACATCTGATTCATCTGCGGATGATTGCCATCACAGGAAGCAATTGTCGGCACACTGCAGGCCGATATCGCTTTGATATAGCGGGCAATAAACGGATCTAACAATTCCACAGGAACAGTCTCGCCATGAATCCGATGTTTAAATGTACTGCGCCCATTGGCATCATTTTCATAGGCTCCTTCTATTGGCGGATTATCGGCAAACACCTTCTCCATCGCCGCAATATTAGGTTTGGACAATAAAAAAACCTCTTTGCCCTTCATTTTCCCGCAAAAGCACTGCACAAGCAGATCATTCAAAAACCAGGCATCTTCTTTATATGACATATCGCTGAGACGCAGTTCCCCATGCAAATTCTCAAACAAAAATCCGCGCAACTTCAGCAATTCAAGCAGATATTCAGTTTCGTTATTACATTTTTGCCGCAATTCGACAAAAAAATCTTCGCGATTCATTATATCTGCCCTCCCAGTCCATGAACATAAAACCCGACTCTGATAATATTATACTATTTTTGCCAAATAATAATCAATCCTCCGCCAACATCTCCAAAATCAAATTATTTATTGCATCAGGGTCCCCATATATCGTCCCGTCTTTTATCATCCACAAGCCACAATCAGGATGAAACGGATTTATTTTACCGTCATTATTCAAAATTGCCCGTTTGATCAATGCCTTTTTCATTGACTCAATCGTATATACACCGGAATATACCTGCTCAACAAAATCTTCCGCTTTACACATATCTGCTTCAGTTTTTTCTGCTTTAGCCGGATTTCCCGATTGACTGTTGTTCAATGCTGCTGTCAATTCTCTTACGGCTTTTGTCAATTCTTTGATGCTCTCATTTAATTCTGTATTACTGACATCATTTCCCATTTGCTATACTCCTTTTTCTCAAGCGGTAATCCCGCCATCTACACTCCAGGCTGCTCCAGTCACAAACCCCGCCGCATCTGAAGCCAAAAACACAACAACTCCGGCTGCTTCAACAGCAGTCCCGATCCTTCCTAACGGATATACCGAAGCCATCTCTGCCAGAGCTTTTTCCCGCGATGGTTCAGCCTGTATCTGTGCTTCTGTCAGCGGGGTCATAATATCACCCGGGCAAACACAATTCACTCTTACCCCATATGGTGCCACTTCCAAAGCCAGCGCCTTGGTAAACAAAGTAACTGCTCCTTTAGATGCACAATATGCCGTACACAGATAATTACCCTGCAGGCCGGCATCAGAAGAAATATTTACAATCGACCGCCCGCTTTTTTTCCTCAGTATCGGCAATACTGCCTTGGACATAAATACTGTCCCTTTAACATTTATATCCATGACCGTTTGATATTCTTCTTCCGTCAAATCTTCCAATGACTTTTCCCGATATATGCCAGCCGAATTAACCAATACATCAATCTCACCAAATTCTTTCACCGTTGCCGAAATAGTTGTGTACAGACTGTGCTGCAGATGCCATGGACTCAACAAATCCATCCTGATTATCCACGTGGTTCCAAAGCTCATCCGGGCTCTGCGTGACGCCGGCTGTGTGGATATAAGCCTTTCCATGGCTTGATGCCACACCTATTGATGCGTTTTTCAGAACTCCGC
>CALCTX010000242.1 GCA_937907035.1 uncultured Selenomonadales bacterium | reverse complement strand
ATATGCACCAAGCCACCTCGAAGTAATAAATGTCTTTACCGGATAATACCCCGTAGCTAAAACACACCCTGTCATAAACAACCAATTTCGCGATTCACGGCCTACATCCAAAATCTTCGTCTCAAAAAGAAACAGCCGATAACGCGAAATACTCAAAAAACGCTCCACTGCCAAAATAGGTACGATCACAACAGCATATATAAACCACCGCACATACTTGCCGGTCTGTGCCAAAGCAACAAATATATCCCCGACATACGGCAACGCTGTATAATGGATCATGACCACTACCGGCACAAACAAAAAGACCAACTTAACCATATCTAATACATAATTCAGCCACATCTTATACAAACAACTGTTGATCAGATACTCAGCCAGGATCATCGTTATCGCAATGTAAGCTCCGATATATATATCATTCTCGATCTGACGGTTTTGAAAAACCACACACTTATACAATCCGAAGAAAAAATACCAGCCCATCAACAGCAATGGCTGCAAATTAAGCGTATGAAAAAACCTCTGTCCCACCAATGCCTGTGCAACATAGGAAACCGCCGTGCACGCAAGAGCCTTGCGGACAAACAATCCTTCATCCGAAGACAATAACTCCCGATCGATCAACATCGACATTGCCAGGAGCAAAACAAACAGCCCAAAGCTGTTAATAAAATATATCCAGTTTATCGGCTTTCTGATGCTCATCTAAAAAGCGCTCCTCACAATTAATTATCTTTGTGCTCCCTGATCTTCGCCAACACCTTTTCTACGGACTTTCCCTTCCGGTCAATACCCGCCTTCTGATAAAAGTCAGCGATATCCTCATCTTTCAGGATATTCCAAACCTGCTTATTCTCAACAGCGATATCAAACAGTTTCTCCACCTGCTTATCAGACCACTCCTTTACCGCCGTCATATCCTTGATAACCTTATGCGTATTGGCAAAACTGCGGCTTTCATCAAGCTTGTTGATCAGATTCTCTTTGATCTGCTCTTCTTCGCTTCTGTCCTGCGTTTCCGATTCCTTTTCATCTATGCAGGCAAAATGCTGCCTTTCCAAAATCTCATTTGTTGCTGTACGATCAATGATCTCTTTTAACAAATTTTCCAGCTGCGAGCCTTCCCGGTAATCCGCCGGCATAAAATACCGGATCCGGTTCTCCTCCAGCATCCGGAACACCTTGCTCTTATCCCGGGTCTCCGAATCATAAACCCCGATCGAATGCCCGCCATTGCTGTTTACCAGCTTCATACACGGAATATCCGTATCACTGTCCCCGATATACACCATATTCCTGAACGGCACCCGATACTTATCCGGCTTAAAATAATCATTTACCTTCTGGTCATTAACATCCAGGACACCCTTTTCGATCCTGAACAAAAACTGTGTCTTATTCGTATAATTTACAACCTGCGCCGGCCAAATAGCAACGCCATCCTTATCATAGAAAAAAGAACTGGCATATATCCGCTCGAACTTCGTTGCGATCGAAGTCCCCTCGATCATCTCTTTTAAACCGCAGGAAATAACATAATGTTCAACCTTTATGTCATGTGCTTTGCCATACTCATTGATCCGCTCAAACCAGCTGTCGACCCCCGGAAATAACTTTACACTCCGGCCGGCATTGACAAGCTTCTCCCGATTGAATACCACCTTGCCGCGGGACTTGTCCGCCATCAGATACATATAAGCCAGATTCTGATCCATATCATTTGTCTTGGCTATCTCATTTACTTCCTGCCAAAACACCTCAGCTTCATACTTTATCGACGGAATATAATCAGACTCCTGCATATTCTCCGGTGACAAAGTCTTATCAAAATCATAACAGATCGCCAAAACCGTCTTTTCCATATCTGACACCTCTTAAAATAACACAAGTTTTGATAATACAATTTTAGGGTGAAATTTATCCTGTTTCAAGCAATTTTTCACCCTAAATTCTTTACTTATTCCTCAGGCATTAACAACTCGTCTCCCGATCGATTCATATATCGTTGCCGTCTTTTCCATATCTGCCAATGCATAACAATTACGTCCGTCAATCACTACCGGCCGCTTCATCAATCGTTCAAACTTGCTTACATCATAATCCTTAATTTCCGTCCACTCGGTAAATATCAAGCAAATATCTGCCCCTGTTACAGCCTCATCTACTGATTTACAATAATGCATTTGCTCATTTTCCGGATATAACCGGCGGTAATTTTTTTCACCAATAACATCATATGCCTGAATAATTGCTCCATCCTCAAGTAAAATCGGCAAAACAGCCAAAGATGGTGCCTCCCGCAAATCATCGGTACCCGGTTTAAATGTCAAACCAAGTACAGCGATCTTTATATCACGGAAACTATCATAGTATTTACGGGCTTTTTTCAGCAACACCAATTTCTGATTGTCATTTACCTCTATCGCTGCTTTAACTGTTTTCAGTTCATGATCATGGAAATTAGACAGCCAGTGCAATGCTTTGGTATCCTTTGGAAAACAAGATCCGCCATAACCAATGCCTGCCCGCAAAAACTTATCACCAATACGCGCATCAAGTCCCATACCTTTGGCAACATCTTCAATATCAGCACCAATTTTCTCGCAGAGATTAGCTATTTCATTTATATAGCTGATCTTCAACGCCAAAAAATCATTAGATGCATACTTTATCATCTCTGCACTGCGCCGGTCAGTGACCAGCTTCGGCACATCAAAATCTTTGTACAGCTTCAACATTACATCCCGCGAATAATCATCTTCTGCTCCGATTACTATACGCGATGCATTCAATGTATCCTTTACCGCCGTTCCCTGCGAAAGAAACTCCGGATTGGAAACTATCGTTATATTAACCGCATGTTTTTTATGGTCCTTAATATACTGCTCTATTTTTTCATTCGTACCGATCGGCACCGTTGACTTGATAACTACTACACAATCACGTTCTGCCGTCTCGGCTATCTGTTTGGCTGCTTCATATACATAGGCAAGATTTGCCGATCCGTCCTTCTTCTCCGGAGTCCCTACCCCAATAAATATTACCTCAGCAGCTTTATAAGCTGAGGCATGATCCGTAGTATATGAAAGCCTCTCACCATTGCGAGCCATCAGTTCTTCCAATCCTGCTTCATATATCAACGGCTTTTTATATTTGTTGAGCTTAGCTATTTTTTCACTATCAACATCAACACAAACAACCGTATGTCCCTTTTCTGCCAAGCATACGGCTGTAACAAAACCGACATATCCTGTTCCTGCTATTGCTATTTTCATTTATTATTTCTCCATCCTTCAGCATATTTCTTCCAATACGCTGCCAACGCATACAACGGCACATTTGTCATCCAATCCTGCTCACGAAAATCCGACATCGACGAGCGAATCGCTGACTCCGGCTTATATTTATCACAAAAAGCCCGCAAACTCCGTGCCCGCAAATTCTCCTCTGCCTTTACCTCCAACGGGATTATCCCCGTTTCACTCTGTAAAACAAAATCTATCTCACCACTCGAATTCTCTGTAGAATAATAATACAACTCCTCACCGCTTACCATTAATTCCTGCGCAATAAACGACTCTGTCAAGCCCCCTTTAAACTCCTCAAATATCCGACTGCCTTCCAAAAGAACCTTCTTGCTCAACCGGCTCTTTGCTGCCAGCAAACCGACATCTAACATAAACATCTTAAATACTGACTGTTCCATATACGCAGACAACGGCAATCCCGGCTTCTTAACCCGGTAACTCTTATAGATCAGGCCATAATCCTTAAGCCACTCAATCGCCAGCTCATAGTCCTTGGCTCTGGCTCCTTCCCGAATAATACCGTAAATAAACTTCTTATTTTCCTTTGCCAACTGAGCTGGCAACGAATCCCAAACCATCCGGATCCGGGGAATGACCTCTTTCGGTGCATGCTTGGAAAAATCAGTCTCATAATACTGTAAAATATTCCGCTGAATCTCCCGAACCGCATCATGATCCCCATCAGCCAAATACTGACTGACAGCTTCCGGCATTCCTCCGACAAAATAATAACTCCGCAAATATGTTATATACCGGTCAGAAAAAACCTGCCATGTGTCAAACTTACAATCTGTAAGTGCCTCACATAATCTCTCTTCCCCGACAGCCAATAAAAACTCCCGAAAAGACAACGGATACAACCGCAAAATATCAACTTTGCCAACAGGGAATGATGTTCCCGCATGCAAAGCTATCCCTAACAGTGAACCGGCTGCCACTATATGATACTCCGGTGCATTCTCACAAAAATATTTTAAACACGTCAGTGCTTCCGGAACCTCCTGCACCTCATCAAAAATCAATAACGTATCTTCAACAGAAAAATTCCTCCCGCTTTCAACCTTTAAATCTTCTATTATTCTCTTCAGATCAAAATCCTGCGAAAAAGATCTCTTCATCCGCGGATTGTTCTCAAAATTTATATATACCGTATTCGAAAAATACCTCTTGCCAAATTCCTTCATCAGCCAGGTCTTCCCAACCTGCCTCGCACCATAGATTATCAGTGGCTTACGCCTCTCTTTTTTAAGCCAGATCTCCATCTTCTTCATCAAAAACCGTTCCAACCCGATCACCTCCGGTATCTTTATTATAATATGACAGATTCTTCTTTTCAACAAAAATAAGGCCTTAAAAATGTAAAATCTTACACTTTTAAGGCCTTATTTTTGTCAATACATATTTCCCCCAAAACTACCCTACATAATCATATTTAAAATTTTCCCTGCTCTAATTTGCATACTTTAACAATTTCTTTCTCATGCTGTAAAGTAAATTCAC
>CALCTX010000241.1 GCA_937907035.1 uncultured Selenomonadales bacterium | reverse complement strand
TTTTTATTGTCGTTGCAACAGGGTATATCATTGCAATAAAAAAGAAATAACCGCCCGAAGCGACCAAACTTAGGCGGATTATTTCTTTCCGTTTTTTGTGAGGGCTGACCGTTTACCGGCAGCACCTTTTTCTATTCACATTTTACAACTGAAAAATGTGATTTGTCAATGTCAATTGTCAGTGTCAAATTGACGTCACCGTCGCTTTGCTGTGTAGCCGCATTAATGCGGCGAAGTGTAAGGGGGAGCGTGCGCAGCATGGTGGGAAGTTCTAATTGACTTTTTTATGGAAAGAATTGCATTGACAAAGTACCCCCCCCGTAGTATAATTGTACTTGCTAAAAAGACACTATAACGTGACACAGTAAAAGGGAGATTCCAAATGAATGATAAACAAGTAGAGCATGATGCTTTGCAGTTGATGTTTAAGCTGATGAAATCAGGAAAGGAAATTTTAAAGCCGGATGATTTAGAAGCAATTGCCAAAGGAACATTTGATTATGCTGGATTTTTAGAAAAGTATGATTTGAAACGTCAATAATAGGAAAACGTCGGAACAGTATTTCGCTGTTCCGGCGTTTCTTTTTATTAGTGGCACATTCTTTGAGATTCCGGGAATGACGGTTTTTACGATCAAATTTGCCGGGGTATTGCCTCTGCCGTTGCGGGATTTGTTTGGTTAGGATATAATAGTTAGTGATTTAATAACAAAGGAGAGTGCAGCAGTTGGTCATAATTTTAGCTATTGCAACTATTGTGGTTACCGCGTTTCTTATCATAAGCGGCCGAAAAAACAAAAAGAATACCGATATTGTCGGAGCTAACTGGGATCCGATGGCATATACAAAGGCTGTTGTCAAGGAATTTGACGTGCTTTGCAAGGAAATGCCGGATGAGTTTCAGGATATCCTGACGACAATTACACCTGATATAAAGCCGTCAGGCAAGGTGTTTTCCCGGGAAACGGATGGTGTCCGTCAGACTGAAATGCTGATAGTCGAGGGAAAATATAAGCAGAAATTGGCCGATGAAAACAGGACAAAGCGGGAAACTGCTTTTTATGCTATTGCAATGGCACTTGTCCGTCATTATCAGAAGGATACGGCAGTCGCTCCGTCCGAAGAATATTCCCGCAAGGTAAAAACCTTGTATTACCGTTGTATTGATGAACTCGAAAGCACAGGCTTCTATACAGCGGAAGAGGCGGCAGAACTCAAGGCGACTTATCTTCAGCCGGAACAGATGGCGTCAGACTGACCGGAGGTATTTTTGTGAAGGATGCAACCAAAGAAAAGGTAGAAACAGAGACGGCCGATTGGCAATATCTTGCATCGTTGCCGGCAAGCTGGCATGGTTTTACTTTTCAAAAAGACATGAATATTGTTGGCGATATGTATGATCTGTTCAGTTATGTCAATGACAGCCGGCATCGCCGGGTGACTGCATATTATCATGAAGAAACCAAAGAGTATAAACTCCGTGTCCGCATTGGCCTCACGGAGTTTTGCCGTATAGATTGTATTGTTATGAGCATTACGGATTTTGAAAGATTGCTTGCTGAACGGTTAGAGCGTATTTTGACTGAGCTGGAGCAGTTTTTGCCGGATACCATGCCGTCAATCGTGCAGGAAAAGAAGATCTGCGAGTGGGATTATAAGCCGTATCTTCCGGAACGGTACCGGGATTTTGTGTTGTTCATCAATCCGTCAGAGCCGGTGCGGATAACGAATGGTTCTTATATTATCGCCGATTATGAGGATTTTGCCGGCGAGAATAATTTTGCGGTCTATTATAATGTTTTTCGCGATGAGTTTTTTGGCGAAGCACGGATAAAGCGGATTCCGGATGTAAGCTACGAGTTTGATTCCCAATCGCTTGCGTTGCTGTCAAAAAAGCTGGAAGCCCGGCTTATACCACGATTGGATGAGGTGCTTGACCGGGCGGCCGGAATTGTGAAGGAATAAAGAGGTGCGAAAATGGATATCAAGGGTGATCTGAAAAATGTGCGGGCCTCGGTAATTAAAGAGATTGAAGCGTTGGAGGAATTGCAGATTCCTACCGGGCAGATCTCGACAGACGAACTGAATGCTTCAATGCTGTCGATCAGCAATTATTTGGAGCGGGAA
>CALCTX010000240.1 GCA_937907035.1 uncultured Selenomonadales bacterium | reverse complement strand
TTCCAATTCGGCCGGTACCGGCAAATCGATCAGCTCCGGATTGGCAACACTTTTTACCAGCCGACGGAATTCCCGGCTTTTTTCCAATTCCAGCCCGTTATTTTCCTGACTGAGCTTATCCAGATACAATGCGTTAGCCAAAGGCATTGTCACTGTATCATTGCCGGTCTTTTTCAGGCCGCTGTTTTCCAGCATATCTGCCAAATCGTCAAGCTGTTGGCTCGCCAGCGTAACAAACGTGCCATCTTTCAAGCGATGATAACGTCTCTTTTGCCGATACGAACCAAGCAGATTCACCAATTCATCAAAATCGATCGATGACTTGGCAAAACTTATCTCCAACAGATCATTCTGATTGACACTGACACCGACCATTACTGACGGCATTTTCTGTACCGGCTTTTTGGTAAAGGTCTCTGCATAAAAAATATCTGCCAATTTTGCCAACGAGACTATGCCGTCCGTAAAAAACTCATAAGTCTTTTCTTCATCCGGCTGCAAATACCGCCCAGCTTTTTTTATAAAACCGAACCGCTCGAAAATCTGCTCAATCCGCCACTCTTTGCGACTGTCACGGATCAGCCCGCCAATCGGTGTGGCCGGCAAACAAGGATTTATCTCCTGCTCTCCGTACCGATAAAGCACCCGGCAGGCAACCCCGTCCTGCCAATATTCTATAAACACCTCGGCAACTAACGGCACAACCTTATATTCCTGTTTCAGTTCCTCCGCCACAGAAACCCGGGCCACTTTTTTTATCTCCGGCAAAACCCGGGAAAAAATTTCTCCTAACCATTCCCGTTTCACTAACAAGCAGTGATTTTTCGCAAATGCCTTAAAAACCGTTGCTGCTTCTTTCTGCCAAGTGCTATCCGTATGCCAGATCTCATTTTTCGTTGCAATATATTCCCGATCTGCCGTCAATGACATTATATTTTTGGGATACAATATAAGCTGCCCGTTTCCGCCTTTGTCCGACATAATGACTTCCAACTCCGGATTGCCAATGATCAAAGGATATGTCATAAGCTCGCCGTTATTTATCTGCAACGGAATACTGTCGCCATTTTCCTCATAATAGCTTAATACCTTTTTCAAATTGTTTGGCGACAAGTGAACTCGCCGTTTATTAAAGAATTGCCATTGCATTCCATAATTATAAACGCCAAAACCAGCGACCAGACTTTGTACCTCACCATAAATTTCCTTTAACAATTCCCAAAAGAACTGACTTTTTCCCGGTTGAAAAATATACTCGTTTTCTTTTATTTGAAAATTTTTCCCAAACCAATACTCTTTTCCCTGCATTGCCTGATATAAAAACTCATTGACATCCTTTACTACATACTGCCGGATTCTTCCGACCGTAAATTCCAGCCAGGCAAGTGTTTTCCCGTTTGTATACTCAATATGCAGACTCTCCTCCAGCCGTAAAGGCTCACTCTCTGTTTCCGCAATATCAAAGAGATCAAAAAATTCTCTTCCTACAATCGTACCCCCGTCATCTTTTCCAAATTCCCGACTCATTGCCAGTAACGCAGCTACCGCATGTTTACAGGGTCCGGAATACATCTGCGCCGCCGGACAATCGCAATCATAAAACACGAGTTTATTTTCGTCCCTCGAAAGTTCCAGTAAAACATCATACTCTTCCGAGCCCATTACCGTCGCATGAAATACATTTTCAATTTTCGGTGAACGGCTGACCTGACTGACCCGGCCTGAGTCATAATATTTTTTCCCACGCTGAAAAACAGTTGCCGCAGATATTTTTTTTATATAATTTTCTGTAAGCATTATTTTCTCACCTGATGTATAATAAAATAAGAACGGATTCTATAAAAATAATTATTGG
>CALCTX010000239.1 GCA_937907035.1 uncultured Selenomonadales bacterium | reverse complement strand
GGGCGGTTTCAATGAATGATAAAAAATATATTTCAATGCCGGCTTTGACACTGATGACATTTACTGCGGTCTGGAGTTTTGGCAATGTTGTCAATGGATATGCTACCCAAGGACTCAGGGCTATATTTTCCTGGCTGGTAATTTTTGGCTTTTATTTTATCCCTTACGTTCTTATGGTCGGCGAAATGGGTGCTGCTTTCAAAAACTGTACCGGTGGTGTAAGTTCCTGGGTCCGGGAACTGTCAGGTGCGAAAATCGCCTTTTTAGCTGGCTGGACCTATTGGATCGTTCATGTGCCATACCTCGCACAAAAACCGATGACAGTATGGATTTCTCTTGGCTGGGCTGTTTTCCAGGACGGAACTGTTATTAAATCAATTAGTCCTGTTTATCTGCAATTAGCCACTTTAGCATTGTTCCTTTTCTGTTGCTGGTTCAGTGCGAAAGGTATTACGATCATAAAATGCATCGGCAGTATCGCCGGTACGTCAATGTTCATCATGTCATTGCTTTTTGTCGTTTTGGCTGTTGCTGCGCCGGCTATTTCCGACGTACATACGGAAACAATAGTATTCAGTTGGGATACTTTTATTCCTGCTTTAAACTTTGATTATTTGACAACAATTGCCATTTTAGTTTTTGCGGTTGGCGGTTGTGAAAAGCTGTCACCTTACGTAAACGATATGGAAAATCCATCACGGGATTTCCCACGGGCAATGATCCTTTTGACTGTTATGGTTGCAATAACAGCATTGACCGGTTCGTATGCTTTAGGTTTAATGTTTGATACGAATAATGTTCCAAAAGACCTGATGATGAATGGTGCTTTTTACAGCTTTATGAAACTTGGTGAGTATTACAATGTTGGTCCATGGTTGATGATAATCTACGCTATTTGCAACGCACTGGGCTTATTGTCAACGACATTGTTATGTATTGATGCCCCGGTAAAGATATTCCTGGCCGATGTTGACAAAAGCCTTTTACCGAAAAGTCTTACCTATATTAATGGAAACGGTGTTCCAGTCAACGGTTATAAACTGACAGCTGTTTTGGTTTCGATTATCATTATCTATCCGGTTCTTGGTATCGGAGATGTTAATTCGTTATATAATTCAATGATACGCTTGAATGCTATCTGTATGCCGCTTCG
>CALCTX010000238.1 GCA_937907035.1 uncultured Selenomonadales bacterium | reverse complement strand
GTAAGCTCGGTATAAAAGCCTTGAGTGTAACCTCGCTCAATCCGTCTTTTCAATTACTTCCTCCGGAAGATATCGTCCAGGAAAAAACGCGGGTAGTTGCTATTCACCGGGTAACAGAAGCTTTTGATGATATCATCGTCAGCAATACTCTGAACATTGAGCCGTTGGAACAGGTTGCTGAAACGATTCTTTTTGACCTTTTCAAGCAACGCAGCAATTTGGTACAAATGACAGATCTCCGTCTGTATGACAGCTACACGTTTGCCCATTGCGTAAACGTGGCAATCCTTTCGGCTATGATCGGGTCTTTTTGTCATCTTTCAAAGAAAGATATGCTGGATTTAGTATTGGGCAGCATGCTTCACGATATAGGCAAAGTCAATGTCCCTCTGGAAATATTAAATAAACCGGCAAGTCTTTCCCCGGAGGAATTTGATGTCGTAAAACAACATCCGGAAATCGGCCGGATGAAGCTCAAAGAAATCCATGCTTTTAATAACATAATTCCGCTGACCATAGTTTCCCAGCATCACGAACATCTCGACGGGACCGGCTATCCTCACAACCTTGAAGGATCTTCTATCCATAAATTTGCCAGAATTGTCGCTGTTGCCGATGTATATGATGCTCTGACCAGCGACCGGCCATATAAAAAAGCTTATAAACCTCATATCGCATATAAAATAATGACCAGCTGCTGCAAAGGACAATTTGACGAGGATATGCTCAATATCTTCTTTAACAATGTTGCCCTTTATCCGGTCGGAACTATAATAAAAACTATTTACGGCTATGCTATTGTTAAAGAATGCGAATATGGACGTACCCAGGTTCCGTTGATCTGTGTTTTTGCCGATCATAACGCAAAAGTACTGGAAAAACCATATGTATTAAATACAGCGGAATGTCCGGGGAACTGCATCGAACAAGTCATCGAAGATAAAGACCTTTTCCCGCTTTTATTCCGAATGCGTGTTGATCCGGCGCAATTTTTACAGGATTAATGATCTACAAACCAAAAGCGCATGCAATTATGATAATTTATCAATTGCATGCGCTTTTATTTTGCCGTTTTCTTTCCCCGCACAAAAAACAGATAATCATCTTCAATTCCGACAACATCTGAAAATCCGGCTTTCAGCAACAAAATTCCCGTATCTCGTGCCGATGGCAATTTATCATTAAATGTTTCCGGTTTATGTTCATGAATCCCATTGACAGCAGCCCGTGAAATATCATGCATAATAACTAATTCTCCGCCAGCTTTCAGCGCCCGAAATGTCTTACATAAATAAGCTTCTTTTTCTTTCAACATCGTAAGATGCGGAAAAAAATTCAAGCAACTGATAAGATCATAGTTTTCTGCCTGCAATTCATGCTGACGGATATCCGCACAAACAAAATTTATATTGGTGTGTTTTTCATATTTAGATTTTGCAATTTCCAACATTCCCGAAGAAAAGTCAATCGCCTCGACAGCCAGAGTATCATTAGCTTTTCCCCGAAGCAAATACTCTAAAAACACGCCCGTCCCGCAACCGACATCCAGGATCCTCCCCTGCCCCGGTACATTGATCAACGACAACAGAAACTCAAGACGCCGTTTATCAGTTACTCGTTTTTGATCCCACTCTGCTGCCCGGCTGTTAAAAAAATCCTGTCCCCGTTCCATGTACTGAGTCTCTCCTTTCCCACATTGATATTTGTCCACAAGACATTATGCTCGTCTGTCAAAAATATGCCTAATCTCTTGGCATACTAAATAATATAAAATTTATCCACAAAAACAATCCACATATCCACAGATTTTTGCAATACTTATCCACAAAGTCTCTAAAACAAAAAATTGCTGCCGAAGCAGCAATCTCTTTCTCAAAAATGGTGCGCTGTACTGGGCTCGAACCAGTGACCCCCACCATGTCAAGGTGATACTCTGACCAACTGAGCTAACAGCGCATGCCGACAAAAGCATTATACAAAAAAACAATCTATATAACAAGATTTTTCTTCTAATACCTCAGTGCAACAAAGCGGGGACATCTCTGCGCAGTTACAGCAGTCCTAAGTCTTTAATATACTTTGGCAGATTTGCTTCAAAATTGACACCAAAATTCCAAGGAGTTGCCGCTTCTTTCGTTGTCAGCAGACTATTTATCGTAAAATCTACCGCTATCCTGACCGCTCCGACAAGATCATGACCCGTGAGCATCGCGCCTACTAACGCACTGCCAAATACATCACCTGTACCATGATAACTGCCGTCAATTTTCGTCCCTAAAACATATTCTGTTTTCCCTGTCTCCGCATCATAGGCTGCGGCCCCTAATTCCCGGTCATCAAAATATACCCCGGTAAGAACGATCTGCTTAGCTCCGGTAGCTTTTGCCAATCGCCCGATCAACCCTTCTATATACTCCCGACTGTACGGACCGGCTACATAATCTTCCCCCAACATAAAGGCAGCTTCGGTAAAATTCGGCATTATCAAATTAGCTTTTTGACACAAACTCAACATTGCCTTCGGAAATTCTTCAGGAAAGATCGGATAAAGCTTGCCATTATCTGCCATTACCGGATCAACCGCAACTAATGTACCTTCCTGCCGGATAGCATCAAATAAATTCCCGACCAATTCTATCTGTTCAAACGACCCTAAAAATCCTGAATAGATCGCATCAAACGGCAATCCCAATGACTTCCAGTGTTTAGTGATTGGTGCAATATCTTCGGTAAGATCACGATATGTAAAACCAACAAAACCGGCTGTATGCGTTGATAACACTGCCGTTGGAAGGACTGAACATTCCAATCCGGCTGCTGATATGATTGGCAATGCTACAGTAAGTGAACATTTTCCGATTCCGGAAATGTCATGAACTGCCGCTACTCTTTTCTGTCTCATTATTATTCCCTCCTTGCAAGTATGCTTTATTGTAACGAAAAAGTCGTGCCCAGACAAGGCACGACTTAATATTTTTATAATTGTATCGATACAATTACGGACGGGGATTGTAAATATACTCCACAACATTGGCCATTGGCGAATTAGCCATATATTTTATCGGTGCCATCGGCCGTTCATTGACACTTAAAGTTTCTTTTGTATCATATTGCAAAACCACCGAATGCATTATCCGATAAGTTTCCAATTTACGATCAAACTTTGTCAGATACAAAAACATCCGATTTTCATCAGCCCGGATAATCGCTATCCTCACTGATGCCTCTGTCGGATTAGTTATCGCGATCGAATTCATATCAACGTAATAACCAGTTGAACCGACCGCATCAACGAACTGCAGTTCAGCATCATCCAACCAAGATGATGATGCCGCTTCAACCGTTCCGCTAAATAACAAGATCAAACAACAAATGACATTAACTGCTATCTTACGCACCGTAAATGTTCTCTTCCTTTACCAAAATTATTTTTCGTTGCTATCTATTTAACCATTTTTTTCTTCCTGCGTCAAAATTTTTCTCAGCAGATCCGTGGCACTATATTCCCCATCGGCATATCTACCAAGCGAATTGACCCCAGTGCTGTCAATAAACCGACTTCCCCGGAAACAGATGTAACTTTTCCAATACAACAAGCCTCTTTGCCATAAACTGTCTCATGCATGATCCGCAAAACATTCTCCGTTCTTTCTGCCGGTACTATTGCAACTAATTTCCCCTCATTTGCCAAATACAACGGATCAAGTCCTAAAATATCACAAACTCCACGCACTTCGTCTTTGATTGGTATTTTTTCGTCCTCGATCAACATTCCGGTTCCGGACTGTCCGGCTAACTCATTAAGAACAGCCGCCAGTCCGCCGCGTGTCGGGTCCCGCATAACAGCCGTATCCGGAGCTGCTGTCAATATTGCTTTAGTCAACTCATTTAACGGCGCACAATCCGACTTTATCTCCGGTGGCAAAATGAGATCATGTCGTGCCGCCATTACTGTTGCCGCATGATCGCCGATCGTTCCGGAAAGGATAATATCCATCCCCGGCTTTATATTAACCGGTTGCAAAGAAACATTTGGTATAACCTCTCCTATTCCGGCCGTATTGATAAATATCCCGTCAGCCGCACCATGACCGACAACTTTCGTATCGCCGGTTACGATCTTTACCCCGGCTTCCGCAGCTGCCAAAGCAATATCATGAATAATTTGCTTAAGGACTGTCAGCTCCAGTCCTTCTTCCAAAATAAACCCCAATGATAAATAACGAGCTTCGGCTCCTGTCACAGCCAGATCATTTACGGTTCCGCAAACCGCCAGTTTTCCGATACTGCCACCGGAGAAAAACAACGGCTTCACCACATAAGAATCAGTTGTAAACGCCACCCGTCCGCCGGCAATATTCAACACTGCTCCGTCATGCAAGGTATTCAGCAAACTATTACCCAGTTCCGGTAATATCAACTGTTCAGTCAGTTCCTGTGACAGTCTGCCCCCCGCGCCATGTGCCAACGTAATCTTATCACCGTTCATACCGGAATCTCCCTCCGCCATACTTAAACCATGCCGCACAAACGCCTTCTACTGATATCATACAAGGCCCTTTTGCTGTTTCAGGTGTACATACTTTACCAAACAACGGACATTCTGTCGGCAAAATTCTTCCCTGTAAAACATCACCGCATCGGCAAGCCGACTTTTTCGGCAGTGCGGAAACTTTGACCGGCAATTTTTCCTCAATATCATATTCCTTATAATCAGCAGAAAGACTCAGCCCGGATTCTGCTAACATACCAAGACCGCGCCATTCTGCCGCTGTCTTGGAAAAAACTTCCTGTACCAATGCTTTAGCCTGCGGATTGCCGTCTTTTCTTACTACATCCGGATAAGCATTAACGATTTCTGCATTGCCGCCACTAACCATCCGGGCCAGTTCATAAACCGCCCGCAAAATTTGCAACGGCTCAAATCCGGCAACCACTCCCGGAACCTTATATTTTTCAGCGACAAAATTAAACGCCTCTGTTCCGGTAATAACAGCAACATGTCCCGGCAACAAAAAACCATCCGGCCGGTGATCAGCATTTGAAAGTAACATCTCCAGTGCCGGAGGAACAAGCTTCAGCGCCGGTAAAACATAAAAATTCTTCACCTGCTGTTTTTTTGCCATGGCTATTGCTGCTGCTTCAGTCGGTGCCGTTGTTTCAAAACCCACTGCCAAAAATACGACGAGTTTGTCCGGATTATCAATTGCTAACTGCAAACTGTCCAAAGGCGAATATATTACCCGTATATCAGCTCCGGAAGCAGCTTCTTCCGCCAAACTCGATCTGCTTCCCGGAACCTTAAGCATATCGCCGAATGTAGCGATTATTATTTCCGGTCTCTTTGCATAAGCGACAGCTTTGTCAATATATATATCCGGCGTCACACACACCGGGCACCCCGGTCCGGAAATAAGTTCCACATTGTCCGGTAAAAGCTGCCGTATCCCTGACCGAAAAATTGCTACCGTATGTGTCCCGCAAACTTCCATAAAACGAAACTTGCGTTGAAACGGCTGTAAATATCGTTTTATTTCAGCAACCAACCACTCAGCCTGCTGACGTTCTTCATCCTTAGTCATAGCGTGACAGTCCTTTCTCCGCCAGCCATTTCCCGCCAAAGAGCATCGGCTTCCTCCGCTGCCTGCTGATCTATCTTCTGCATTGCAAACCCTGCATGCACCAATACATAATCGCCGGCTTTTGCCCCGCTCAACAACATTAAACTGACCTGGCGCCTGACGCCACGTATCTCTACCGTTGCCAAACTATCTGTTATCTCGATTATTTTGGCCGGAACTGCCAAACACATACCATCAACCTCTTCTTCTCCGCAATACGATTGCTGCCTGTCCATAAGCTATCCCGCCATCATTGGCCGGAACTGCCTTATTTTTCAATACTGTATATCCTGGCAATCTGTCAGTTAAAAACTCTGCCAATAAGCGATTTTGAAAAACTCCACCCGATACGGCAACCTTTTTAATTGCAAATTTATCACGCAACAGATTTATCACCTCAACTGAAGCCATAGCAACTGCGTTATGAAAGGCTGACGCCAAAGTTTCAGCATTAGTCCCGTCAAATCGCCTTGCCAACTCCTGCAGTGCCGGTACAAAATCTATTTCTATCATATCATCTTTTTCATATATCTCATAGGAAAGCGTTTCCAGCCTGTCCGCCTTTAATGCCGCCTGTTCCAAAGCGCACGCTGCTTCCCCCTCATAAGTATTGACATAAGTAATACCTAACAAAGCCGCTGCTGCATCAAACAACCGGCCGACACTTGAAGAAAGCGGGGCATTTACCCCCTTTTCAACAGCTTCCGTCAGCAGCTTTCCGCCATTCCGATAATATTCCGCAAAATCCGGGCGTTTTTCAGGCAATTCATCTTTATATAAGCCATGCAATACCCACAATGCTAACCGCCAAGGTTCTGCCGCTGTTTTTTCGCCACCGGGCAGAGGGAAATATTTAAAATGGGCCTGCCGTACCAGGTCAGCTATTGAACCGACAAAAAATTCGCCGCCCCAAACATTTCCGTCTTCACCATACCCAGTACCATCAAAAGCCAGCCCGATAACCGGATTGTTCTCCTCATGCTCTGCCAGTACCGAAGCAATATGTGCCTTATGATGCTGCACCTTAAAAAGCGGCAGATTCTTTTCCTTTGCCAGCGCTGTCATAAGCCGGGTTGAAAAATAATCAGGATGCAGATCGCATACCAGGCATTCAGGCGCAAACGAAAACAGTTCCTGATACCGAAGCAGTTTGACCCGATAATCATCATAAACAGCCTTGTTTTTTAAATCACCCAAATACTCGGAAAGAAACGCCTGTCCTTCCCGAACATAACAAAAAGCACTTTTTTTCTCTGCTCCGCCAGCCAACAGTTCTTCTCCATCGCCAACCGGAACCGGAACCGGTGCTAACCCCCGGCCTCGCCGAACAACCTGCTGTTCCTCCCGATAATACATAACAGAATCATCAATCCGATTGATAATATCACGGTTATGAAACAAAAACGCATCTGCAATTTTTGCCAATTTCTGTTCAGCTTCCCAATTATCCGCTATCTGCGGCTCCCCGGAAGCATTTCCGCTCGTCATTACCCATACGTCAGACGGCTTTATCAGCAGTACATGCAACGGTGCATAAGGCAGCATTACTCCAACAAACGCATTATCAGGCGCTATTGACGGTGCCAGATCATAATCCTTCTGTTTCTTCCGCAATAAGACTATAGGCGCCGCCGATGATGTTAATAATTTCTCTTCTTCCTCTGACACTTCCGCAAATTGCCGTATCCGCTCAATACTACCGGCCATCACGGCAAAAGGTTTCTTCTCCCGGGATTTTCGTGATCTCAGCCTGACAGCAGCCTGCTCATCAGTCGCATTGACAGCCAGATGAAATCCGCCTATCCCTTTAACTGCCAGGATCAATCCTTGCTTTACGACCTCTCTTGCTCTCGTAACCGCCACATCGTCTGACACACTGGCATCTGCTTCAGTACTCCCGGCTTTCCGAAATAACAATCGTGGTCCGCAATCCGGGCAGGCATTCGGTTGCGCGTGAAACCGTCTGTCAGCCGGATCATTATATTCCCGCTCACATGCCTCACACATCTTAAAAACTCTCATTGAAGTTCGTTCGCGATCATACGGAGCCCCCATTGTAATCGTGTATCGCGGTCCGCAATCCGTACAATTCGTAAACGGGTAACCACACCGCCGGTCACGTTTCGACAGAATTTCCTCCCGGCAGTTCTGACATATTGCTATATCGGCCGATATCAACGTATCCTTATGTGAACTGATATCTGACCCGGCAATAATAAACTTTTCCTCATTCCGAACCGGAACTATCTGGCAAGAAACTGCGGTAATATGTGCAGCAGGGGGAATTTCTTCTTGCAGCGACCGAAAAAAATCTTGTAAATGACACTGTTCTCCTTCTGCTTCTATCAAAACTCCTTCAGCATCATTTTTTACCCACCCGCAAAGCTTAAACTTAACAGCCAAACGAAAAACAAACGGGCGAAAGCCAACACCCTGTACTATGCCTTGTACTCTGATGTGCCATCTTTCCCGCTCCATTTCCGTCAACTCTCCTTACACCAATTAAGTATTTCTTCTCTTGCCATTCTGCAGACTGTTGGCAAAACCGCCGTCATTCCAACTGACAGGTCCAATCCTGCCTCCATAACAAACGGTTCGGCTCCGATCACAACGACTTCAGGAATTTCCTGTCCCGTAAGCTTCAAAACCGTAAGCACATCCTGGATCCCTATTTCATGAGCCGATAATTTATCAGCAAAATGCGCATCCACTTCATCTCCGCGAAAACAATACACTTTACCGGCTCCGCCATCCCCTTTGACAGCATCCAGGATCAATAAACGATCCGTACCGGTAATAAAAGGCAAGAGCTCCATGCCTAATGTTCCGCCATCAATAAATTCTATATTATCACCATACTCTGCTGAATCACGCACCTGCTCCATTGCCCGGACACCAAAACCTTCGTCGCCCAAAACAATATTACCGATCCCCAGCACGATAATCCGTGGCATCATCATTTTCCTTCTTTCAACGCCGCAACTTTATTCCGCAACCAATCAGCCCACTCCTGCAAGCCTTCACCGTTTATTGCCGAAACCGGCAATACCTTCCCGGTTGGATTAAGTTTGCTCAGATCATCAACTGCTCCGTCCAGATTAAAATTAGTAAACGGCAATAAATCTGTTTTACTGATCACAGTAATATCCGTCTCTTTAAAGATCAACGGATACTTCAGTGGCTTATCGTCTCCTTCAGTAACACTCAAAACCGTAGCCCGGACTGACTCGCCAAGCTCAAACTCAGCAGGACAGACAAGATTGCCGACATTCTCAATAATAAGCAGGTCCAATTGCTTCAAATCAAAGGCCGCAACGGCCTCGGCCACCATAACCGCATCAAGATGACACCCGCCTGATGTATTTACCTGTATAACAGGGATTCCCAATTTTTCAATACGATCTGCGTCTTTCCGGGTAAACAGATCTCCCTCTATTACAGCGATCCGCAAATCCGTTTTCAACAATGCCAAAGTTTTTTCTAACAGCGTAGTTTTTCCCTCTCCCGGGGAACCGAGCAAATTCAAAGCCAATATATTATTATCCAGCAATAACTGGCGGGTTTTGGCTGCTACGGCATCATTTCTTCCTAAAATATCCTGCATTACTGAGATTTCCACCTAATCAACCTCCAAATATTCGACCTGAAGCTCCCGCCCCTTTACTACCTCCAGCTGACCTCCACATTGGCAGACAAAATTATAATTTCGTATCAGCTGCTCATTGCCGCAACTATAACAACGCCCGGTAAGCGGAACACGTTTTATTTTTAACTTTGCTCCGGCAGCGGCAGTCCCCCTGGCAATTGATTCCCAACAAAAAGACAATGCTTCTGTTTCCACACCGGACAGCTCGCCAAGCAAAATACCAATCTCTTTGACATCGGTTCCGCCGCTCTTTGCCGCCTCCTGCATTACTATATCCAATATTCCTTCCGCTATTGACATTTCATGCAAAAAAGCTCCCTCCATAAAAAAAGGGGGCTCTGACCGCCCCCACAATTTGGTTAATGTTTCAAAAACTA
>CALCTX010000237.1 GCA_937907035.1 uncultured Selenomonadales bacterium | reverse complement strand
GATGTCAATAAGATATATTTGGCGAAAGGCAAACTGCGGGTTGCCAAAATGCGCCGGGGATTTGCGTGGCTGGATACCGGAACGCATGAGTCTTTGCTTCAGGCAGCATCTTTTGTGCAGATGCTGCAAGCCCGGCAGGGTCTGAAGGTCGCTTGCGTAGAAGAGATTGCTTATCGAATGGGTTATATAGATGCCGAGCAAGTATTGCGCTTGGCAAAGCCGTTGCTTAAAAATGATTATGGCAAATATTTGCAGGCATTGGTCAACGAATAGTATGGAGGTAAATTCACGTGAAGGTTACAGAGACAGCCTTAAAAGGTGTATTTGTTATTGAACCGCAGGTGTTTGGTGATGCCCGTGGCTGGTTTATGGAAAGCTGGTCAGAAAAGAAACTGGCTGAGGCAGGAATAAAGGTTAATTTTGTTCAGGACAATCATTCATTTTCCGCAACCAAGGGAACACTGCGGGGGCTGCATTATCAGCTCAATCCGATGTGCCAGGCCAAAATGCTTCGTTGTTCACGGGGGGAGATACTCGATGTAGCAGTGGATATCCGCAAAGGATCACCGCAATATGCAAAATGGGTGGCAGTAAAACTCTCAGCGGAAAATAAGAAGCAACTCTTTATTCCACGGGGGTTTGCTCATGGCTTTATTACACTGACTGATGATGTTGAGGTGCAGTATAAGGCTGATAATTACTACGCGCCGGAATATGACGGCAATATTCGCTGGGATGATCCGGAGATCGGTGTTGATTGGCTGATAAAACCGGTAATACTTTCAGAAAAGGATAAGAATGCACCGTTGCTCAAAGAGCGGACGAATCTCAATTTCGTATATGGGGAGGAAAACAAATGAAAATAATTGTCACTGGCGGTGCTGGATTTATTGGCGGCAATTTTGTTTATTATTTGTTAAAAAATCGTCCGGCAGACGAGATAATCTGTCTCGATGCGCTTACCTATGCCGGTAATATGGAAACGCTGGCGGAAGCGTTGAAAAATCCGCATTTTAAATTTGTAAAAGGCGATATTACGGATCGAAAGACAGTAGATGAGTTGTTTGCAACCGAAAAACCGGATATCGTGGTCAATTTTGCTGCTGAAAGTCACGTTGACCGCTCAATCGAGCAACCGGAGATATTCCTGATGACCAATATCATCGGGACGGAAGTATTGATGGATGCTTGCCGGAAATATGGGATAAAACGTTATCATCAGGTTTCGACTGATGAAGTTTATGGAGATCTGCCGTTAGACAGACCGGATTTATTTTTTACCGAAACTACGCCGCTTCATACCTCAAGTCCGTATTCATCGTCAAAAGCGGGGGCTGACCTTTTGGTACAGGCCTATCACCGCACGTATGGATTGCCGGTTACGATATCCCGTTGTTCCAATAACTATGGACCATATCATTTCCCGGAGAAGCTGATACCGCTTATGATAATCAACGCGTTAGCTGATAAAAAACTTCCGGTATACGGAACCGGAGAGAATGTCCGTGATTGGCTGTTTGTTGAGGACCATTGCGCAGCGATAAATTTGATATTGGACAAAGGCGAGGTCGGTGAGATTTATAATATTGGCGGGCATAATGAACATACTAATCTCGAAGTGGTAAAGATTATTCTTAAAGAACTTGGCAAGCCGGAAAGCTTGATAGAATATGTGGCTGACCGCAAAGGACATGATCGCCGTTATGCGATAGATCCGACCAAGATATCCAATGCATTAGGCTGGAGTCCGGCAACGAAATTTGCCGATGGGATAAAGCTGACGATCAAGTGGTATCTGGATAACCGCAGCTGGTGGGAAAACATAATCAGTGGCGAATATCAGGCTTATTACCGGAAAATGTATGGCAATCGGGAAAAGCTGGGGTAATGAGCGTAAACGATTCTTTTGCCTAAAATGTCTTGACAAGGGCAATTTAAAGTATTAATATAGCTAAAATATATTATTTTTCACGAAAGAAGGGGTTAGAGTGGCATTTTATTATGATGAACCATCGCATACATTTGGTGAGTATCTGTTGGTACCGGGATATTCTTCTGATCAGTGCATACCGGCAAATGTATCGTTAAAGACACCGTTGGTAAAGTTTAAGAAGGGCGAAAAGCCGGCAATCAGTTTGAACATACCGATGACTTCGGCAATCATGCAGGCTGTATCTGATGATCGGATGGCTATTGCGCTGGCTAAAGAAGGCGGTATTTCTTTTATTTATGGTTCACAGACACCGGAGCAGGAAGCTCAGATGGTTGAGCGGGTTAAGAATTATAAATCCGGCTTTGTAAGCAGTGATTCAAATATAAAACCGACGACAACTCTTGGTGAAGTGTTAGAACTTAAGGAAGCAACCGGCCATTCGACAATGGCAGTTACCGAAGATGGAACTCCGACCGGTAAACTTATGGGTATTGTTACCAGCCGTGATTATCGGATCACTCGTATGAGTTTGGATACACAGGTTAAAGATTTTATGACACCGTTTGAAAAACTCGTTTATGCTGATGCTGATACACCACTTTCGGATGCGAATGATATTATTTGGGAGCGCAAATTGAATATGTTGCCGTTGGTTGATAAAAACCAGCGTTTGCGCTATATGGTATTCCGTAAGGATTATACCGATGACAAGGAAAACGAACTGTCTCTTATCGACGAGAAAAAACGCTATATGGTTGGTGCCGGTATCAACACCCGTGATTATGCAGAACGTGTACCGGCTCTGTTGAAGGCTGGTGCCGATGTTCTTTGTATAGATTCATCCGAGGGATTCTCTGAATGGCAGCGGATCACGCTTAAATATATTCATGAGAATTTTGGCCCGGAGGTAAAAGTCGGAGCCGGCAATGTGGTTGATCGTGATGGATTCCGTTTTCTGGCTGAAGCCGGAGCTGACTTTATCAAAGTCGGTATCGGCGGCGGTTCAATCTGTATTACTCGTGAGACAAAAGGTATCGGCCGTGGTCAGGCAACGGCTCTTATTGACGTTTGCAAGGCTCGTGACGATTATTACAAGGAAACCGGTATTTATGTGCCGGTTTGCTCTGATGGCGGTATTGTTCATGACTATCACATGACCTTGGCATTAGCTATGGGGGCAGATTTCATGATGCTTGGCCGTTATTTCTCACGTTTTGATGAGAGCCCGACTGACAAAGTAAAGATCAATGGTACTTTCTATAAAGAGTATTGGGGCGAAGGATCCAACCGGGCACGTAACTGGCAGCGTTATGACCTCGGCGGTGACCGTAAGTTATCGTTTGAGGGAGGCGTTGATTCTTATGTTCCGTATGCCGGTCCTTTGAGTGACAACGTACAGATCTCACTCAGCAAGGTTCGTTCGACTATGTGCAATTGCGGAGCACTTAATTTGCAGGAACTCAAAGAAAAAGCAAAACTGACGCTGGTATCTTCAGTCAGCATCGTTGAGGGCGGTTCGCACGATGTAATTCTTCGTGACAAGTTCTCAAATCGTTAATAAATAGAGCTGTTGCATACAGATATTGCTGTTGGGAAATATATTTCTTAAGCAGAACATTTTGTATGCGGCAGCTCTTTTCGTTTATAGGAGGCAGACCTTGACTAAACAACTGAAAAGTATTTTTGTCATCTGGATCGGA
>CALCTX010000236.1 GCA_937907035.1 uncultured Selenomonadales bacterium | reverse complement strand
ACCCGGGTCATTGCAAAACGAAAATCAGCTTCATATTTCTGCTGCTCAAAGTTAAGCCCGATAAGCTTGCGTCCGACAATATGCGCAAGCCCTGTACCAAAAACAGAATAAACCAGGGAAAACCAAAGCATATAACCGGGAATGACAAAATTCGTTCCCCCCAGAGAAAATTCAAAGCTTCCGGACAAATTCCATAACACAACAGCAAATGCCGCCAATGTCGTAAGCTGCTTCAAAAAGCCCAATATAAACTGCAATGTCAATGTAACAAACTCGCTGATATCCTGCTGAATACGCTGCTCAGGGTTATCCATCTCATTATCGCCAAGCTGCAACCGATAATATGACTGGTCTTTCAACCACGCCGCCAGATACTGTTCCGTCATCCAAGTCCGCCAGCGAAGCTGCAAAAGCTGACGAAGATATATGGCATACACAGCGATTGCTATATGAAGGAACGCCAAAAAGGCAAATTTGCCGATAAGCGGCCAAAAAAGTTCGGCCTTATAGCCTTGCAAAGCATTATAAAATTCGTTGTACCAGGTATTTATCTGAACTAACAAATAAACCATCGCAAAATTCAGGCCAACAACAACAGCAAACAAGCCAAGTGCCCGCCAGCGCTGCTCGCTCATCCAATAACCACGGAAAAGCTGCCAGAAACCGTTTATAAATTCCTTTTTCTTCACAAAAGGTCACTCCCGTTAATAATATAAGTCTCTACAAATTTTATCGGTTGTCCGGCATTAAGTCAATTTTTTCTCATCCATTGCTCAAGTAAAACCCATTCTTTGCCAATATATGATAAAATATCATATAGAAATACACAGGAGGTCTATTATGAACCGAAAGATCATCTTATTGTTTGTCATAATTGTCATCGCCACCGGAACGGCTTTTTTCTGTCTGACTCCTGCTCAACCGGCCACCATTTCCGCAGCGGAAAAAACGGCCCGCCAAAAAGAACAGCAAATCTTTGCCGACTGGTATGAAGAATACGTTGTCAACCTTGAACAACTGGATTTCAATTGGAAACAGTATCATCGGATATCGGGAGATCTCCGGGAGGAAATAATATCTGCTGATACGGCCAATGAGCGCTTAACGGCTTTAGAAGCAAAACAAAACGACCGTATAAAGACGATCAAAGCTCTCATCCCGCCGACTGAACTCCGGGCAGAAATCTATGATCTTACCTCCGCAATATATAAGAAACAGCTTGCCTACGCAACAGCGCAACAGCTTACAATAACCAAGAGTGTAAAACTATTAGATTCCGAAGCAGTGATCAACGAAACTGATGAAGAATTAAGCCGCCAGCTCAGCGAGATCTGCATTGCCAACGCTCCGGCAGCTCTCTTTACAGCTGAAGAAATATCTGCTATCCGGGAGTATTTTGCTCTGATTGACAAAAACTGACCACAGGAGAATTTTCTATGCCCGATTATTTAACCTTAACCGCTCCGGCCGAAGCCGAATTCACTATTCAGCGCTCCCGGTTTATTACGCACACTTTTCCGATAACGACGGAAGAAGCTGCCCAAGCCGCCATTAAATCCATAAAAAAACAATACTTTGATGCCCGTCACAATTGCTCGGCATTCCGCTTAGGAAACAGCGGTGCAATACAGCGTTCCAATGATGACGGTGAACCAAGCGGAACCGCCGGGGCTCCGATTCTCGAAGCGATCATCCGCAACGACCTCACTGACATTCTCATTGTTGTGACACGTTATTTCGGCGGCATCAAACTTGGTGCCGGTGGACTTACCAGAGCTTACAGTCATGCGGCAATGTTAGGTATAAATGCTTCACCGTTAGCCAAAAGCGTATTATTTGAACGTTGGGCAGTGACTGTTCCTTATCCATTACTCGGCAGTCTTGAAAACTATCTGCGGCAAAAAAATGTCCGGATGGAAGATTCTCTGTATGCAGAAAAGGTAACGCTCAAACTGCTTTTGGAACCAACCAATGCCCAAACCACTATTACCGATATGATCAATCTGACGGCAGCAGTTGCCAGTTGCGAAAAAGAAACGGAACTGGTCTTGCAGGTCCCACTGGAAAAAAATGAATAACTTTGCAGACAAAAGCACCCTGAAAGGCAACGCCCTTCAGGGTGCAATTTTTATTTCTGAGTTACTTGATTACCTTTACCCCGCCCATATACGGAACCAAAACATCCGGTACAATAACCGAGCCATCAGCCTGCTGATAATTTTCCAAAATTGCCGCTACCGTACGACCGACAGCCAGTCCGGACCCGTTCAGAGTATGAACAAATTCCGGCTTATCCTTCGGACTGCGGCGGAACTTGATATTTGCCCGCCGTGCCTGATAATCCAAGCAGTTAGAGCAAGAAGATATCTCACGGTACATATTCTGTCCCGGCATCCAAACCTCAATATCATACGTTTTCGCCGAAGTGAAACTCATATCCCCGGTACAAAGAAGTACTACATGATACGGAATCTTCAGAAGTCGCAAGACGTCTTCGGCATTATCAACCATTTTTTCCAGTTCATCCCAGGAATTTTCCGGTTTAACAAACTTTATAAGCTCAACCTTATTAAACTGGTGCTGGCGAATAAGCCCCCGGGTATCGCGGCCGGCACTTCCCGCCTCAGCACGGAAGCAAGCGGTATAAGCAGTATAATACTCCGGTAATTTATCACCATCAAGAATTTCCTGCCGATGATAATTCGTAGCCGGAACCTCCGCTGTCGGAACAAGATAATAATCAAGGCCCTCCAGTTTAAACATATCCTCGGCAAATTTAGGCAACTGACCGGTCCCGGTCATACTGTCCTTATTGGCAATATACGGAGCCAGCATTTCAGTATAGCCATGTTTATCAGCATGAAGGTCCATCATGAAATTTATGCAGGCACGCTCCAAACGGGCGCCGAGCCCTTTATAAAAGGTAAAGCGTGCACCGGTAACCTTAGCTGCTCTTTCAGCATCCAAAATACCCAGCTTCTCGCCAATATCCCAATGATTTTTCGGCTCAAAATCGAATTTAGTCGGCTCGCCAACTTTTCTGACCTCCGGATTATCCGAATCATCAGCCCCCAATGGTACATCCGCGTTAGGAATGTTCGGGATATTGAGCAGGATTTCACGCAATCCCTCTTCAACACCTTTAAGTTCTTCATCCAATGCCGAGATCTTATCGCCGACTGCCCGCATCTCCAAAACAATAGCATCTGTATTCTCTTTGTTTTTCTTCATCTCGCTGATCTGCTTTGAAACGGTATTGCGCTGACCTTTTAAAGCCTCTACCTCAGCGAGAATATCCCGCCGTTTTTTCTCCAATTCCACAAATTTGTCCAACTTCAACGGATTATGACGGTTGGTAAGTGCCGTCTGCACCACGTCAATATTATCTCTGACAAATTTTAAATCCAACAATGTTTTCGCCCTCCATCTATTAAAGCGCTTTGCGCCTTTGT
>CALCTX010000235.1 GCA_937907035.1 uncultured Selenomonadales bacterium | reverse complement strand
GTCTCCTGCACGTCTAAAGGCTGATACAAACAATGGAACAAGCAATGGAACCATAGCCTTTGCTCTTTGTATAATATTTCCGTTCTCAAAATCAGCTCCACGTGCCATCTGAGCTTTCATAATCTTATCTGTTTCCTCGATCAAAGTAGGCACAAATCTGAGAGCTATTGTCATCATCATAGCTAATTCATAAGTTGGCAATCCAATAACCTTAAACGGCCGCAACAGAGCCTCAATAGCGTCGGTAAGTGCCAAAGGTGATGTCGTAAATGTCAACAGCGACGATAACAATATCAGCAAAACCAAACGCAAGGAAATAAAACCGCCTTGCCGCAAGCCCTCATATGTCATGTCCCATATCCAAACATGATAAAAAATATGTCCGGGGGTACTGACCAAATGAATCAAAAAAGTAAACAATAAAACCCACCACAGTGGTTTTACTGACTTAAATAACATAATAAACGGAACACCCGATATTGCCGTTACAAGTATCACAAATGCAGACAATGCTGCATAGGCTGTCGAAGTATCAAAAGCAAAAATTGCTACAATACACACCAACAGGAGTATTATTTTATTGCGCGGATCAAGCCGATGAATAACCGACTGTCCGGGAAAATACTGGCCAAGCGTAATGTCTGTCAGCATGTCTTTCTCCTTTTCAATGCTTTATAAATTGCGTTTACACCATCTTCTATCGTAAACTGAGCCGGATCAACATCAAGCCCGCCGTTCTTTAATTTTTGTAACAAAGCTACTATCTGCGGAACTGCCAGCCCCGATTGCCGTATCTCAGCTTCATGAAAAAATACCTTTTTAGGGGCTCCGTCTAACAACACATGTCCTTTATCCAATACAATAACCCGGTCTGCAAATCTGGCAATATCATCCATATTATGTGACACAAAAATTACCGTCAGCTTTTCTTTCCGATGCAGTTGCGCTATTCGCCGCAAAAGGTCTTCCCTGCCTCGTGGATCAAGTCCGGCTGTCGGTTCATCCAAAACCAAATACTGTGGCTTTAATGCGATAACTCCGGCAATAGCTGCCCGACGTTTTTGTCCGCCACTCAATTGAAACGGTGATCTGTTCCTGAATGTTTCATGATCAAGCTGAACAAAATCCATAGCTTCCTTTATCCGCTTCGTGATTTCCTCTGCAGATAATCCCATGTTCTGCGGACCAAAAGCAATATCTTTTTCAACAGTTTCTTCAAAAAGTTGATGCTCAGGATATTGAAAAACAATCCCCACTTTACGTTTTGCCTGCTTTGCTGCATCCCCTTTCGCGGAAATATCAATCCCATCAACCAAAACCTGACCGGCCGCCGGCTGCAAAATACCATTAAACATCTGTACCAAGGTTGATTTTCCTGAACCAGTATGCCCGGCAATAGCAGTAAACGAACCATCTTCTATAGTCAAAGAAACATCCTTTAAGGCAGTTGCTTCAAATGCCGTCTTTTTCATATATGTAAATGTGATATTCTTAACTTCTATCGGCATAAAGCACTCACCAAATCCTCATCCGAAATAATGTCTTCCGAAATCTTTATTCCACGTTTCTGCAAATTCCATGCAACCTCTGCTGCCAATGGCACATCAAGTCCGTATTTTTTCATTTTTTCGACTTGGCTGAACACCTTTTCCGGCTTCCCATTTTCAACCAGTTTTCCATTATCCAGCACAATTACCCGATCAGCTTCAGCAGCTTCTTCCATAAAATGTGTTATATATATTACCGTAATCCCCATCTCACGGTTTAACCGCTTCACCGTTGCAAGGACTTCCCTTCTTCCTTGCGGATCAAGCATAGCCGTTGGTTCATCAAGCACCAGGCATTTAGTCTGCATTGCCAATGCTCCGGCTATCGCAACACGTTGTTTTTGCCCGCCAGACAGCAAATTAGGCGCAAACTTACGATATTCTGTCATACCGACTGCTTCTAACGCTTCCGCTACCCGCTTTTCTATTTCTTTTGAAGGAACACCCAAATTCTCCGGCCCGAAAGCAACATCGTCTTCCACCACAGCCGCTATGATCTGATTATCAGGATTTTGAAAAACCATTCCTACTTCCTGACGTATATTCCACAAATTATCAGGATCTTTGGTATCCATTCCGGCTATTTTACAAGAACCACCTGTCGGTAAAAGGATCGCATTAAGATGTTTTGCCAAAGTGGACTTACCAGAGCCGTTAATTCCCAAAATGGCAATAAATTCTCCTTGTGCTACCATAAAGGATATATTTTCCAATGCTGTATATTCATTTTCTTCTCCCTTATGATAGACATGATTTACCGCATCTAAAACGATATATTCCACTCTGTGCTCCTCCACTTTTCAATACCAAAACTGGTTTAACCAATAATATTATTATTTTACTATATTTATCGAGATTTAACAAATTTAAATATTCCTCAAGTCATTATTCAGCTAATAAATTTAATAATGTATACTCAACAAACAAAAAGCCGCACGTGATAAAAAATACACATTACGGCTCATTATTTGAAAATTATTATCATGTCATATTACTTTTGAAGCTATTAAAAACACAAACATTACTATCAACTCTGTCAAAGTTGTTATAGCTCCGTACAAATCTCCGGTCAGACCACCCAGACGTTTAACTGCATATCCGGCAAAAAAAATCGCAAAAGCTGTTGCAACAAACATTGCTATCAAACCATATAGCCCTGCCGGGAAAAGCAATATTGCCGCCGATATAACTGCAAAAATCAGCGCCCATTTTTCTGAATGCTCAACGAACGCTTTTCCCATGCCTTCCGGTCTGGCATAAGGATAAAGCTTTATTGCTCCGACCATCATAAGCCGGGAAATAACCGGCATAGCAAAAAATGCCGGTAACATTATCTCCGGCTTCATGTCGAGAATTAGCGCCCACTCAGTAACGACAAGCAAAACAAAACCAACTACTCCATTGGATCCGACCCGGCTATCCTTCATTATTTCTAACATCCGTTCACGCGATCTGCCGGAAAACAAACCGTCCATAGTATCCATAAAGCCATCACAATGAAGTCCGCCTGTCAAAAGGAACGGTGTAATAAGCATAATGACACTGGTAAAATGTTCAGGAAATACAATTCCTTTAGCAGGAAACAACATATATAACAAATAAACGATACCGCCATAGATTGCTCCCAAAACTGCTCCGATCAACGGAAAAAATTTAACACTTTTACCAAAATCTTCAACTGTCCAATTATCGTGATGAACGATAGAAATTCTCGTCAAAAATTGCAATCCGATAAAGAACGCCCTCAATCCATAAGTCCTCCAATCAATCAGCTAATTTAACAGCCAATTTTTTTACATCAACCGGAATTCCACATACAACAAGATAAACCTCATCTGCCACTTTCGCTACCGCTTGATTGACTAAACCGGAAATATCTCTGTATTCGCGTGATATTTGATTATCCGGTACTATCCCGCTGCCTACCTCATTTGTTACAAAAACTGTTGTACCATGATTATTTTTGGCCTGCTCGATAAGCAAATCAAGCTTCTCCATTACCGCCACATAATTTTTGCCCGAGTCCTCAATACTCTCCAATGAACAAAGAATATTACTCAAAAACATCGTCAAACAATCAAATAAGACAACATCACATGATTTACCTGCTTCTTTTAGCGCAAGATGTGCGTCAAACGGCGCCTCGTATGTTACCCAATTTGCCGGACGACGTTCCCGATGCAGCTTTACGCGAAACCTCATTTCCTCATCAAGTATCTGAGCCGTCGCAATATAGCCAATGCATTTTCCATGTTCAGCAACATAATCCTCTGCAAATCGGCTTTTACCACTACGTGCCCCACCGGTAACTAATATTATTTTTCCCAAAAGCCTTTACCTCCTTTCACGTTATATTATAATCATTATTATAACATAAAAAACTCTGCAACCAACATAGTTGCAGAGTTTTTGTTTGTGCAAATTAACGCTTTGAGAACTGAGAAGCCTTACGAGCTTTCTTGAGACCGTACTTACGGCGTTCCTTCTCACGGGAATCACGAGTCAGGAAACCTGCCTTCTTGAGTGCCGGGCGAAGCTCGCCATCGAGCTCAAGAAGAGCACGGGAAATACCATGACGAATTGCACCAGCCTGACCGGACGGGCCACCGCCGGCAACCTTTGCAATAACATCATACTTATCAAGAGTTTCAGTAAGAGTCAACGGCTGTCTTACGATGAGTTCAAGAGTCTTCAATCCGAAATACTCTGCCATGTCATGATCATTGATCGTGATCTTGCCATCACCTGGAACCAGACGAACTCTGGCAACCGAAGTCTTTCTGCGGCCTGTGCCGTAGTAATTAACCAATGCCATAAAAATGTCCTCCTCCAGTATTATTCAGCAGCCAGTTTGAGCTCTTCCGGCTGCTGTGCAGCATGCGGATGCTCAGGACCAGCATAAACATTCAACTTTCTATACATCTGCTCACCGAGTCTGTTCTTCGGAAGCATACCACGGATAGCATGTTCAAGAACACGAGCCGGCTGCTTTTCAAGCATCTGCTCAGCTGTCGTGAACTTCGTACCACCCAAATAACCAGAATGAGAGAAATACGTCTTATCCTGTAATTTCTTACCAGTAAATACAACTTTATCTGCATTGATGACAATGACATAATCACCCGTATCAACATGCGGAGTGAATGTCGGTTTATGTTTACCGCGAAGGATCTTTGCTACTTCAGCGGCCAATCTGCCTACAGTCTGACCATCAGCATCTACAACGAACCACTTGCGTTCGATGTTGCCTGCATTGGCCATGAACGTCGTCTTCATGCATATACCTCCCCTTTATTTTTGCTGTAAAATCTTCATGAAGCCTTTATTTCACGGTCTCCGGGGCTTGTGGAAACCAAGAAATCAGTCTCACATAAAAATATTCTATTAAAAACGCCTGTGGAAGTCAAGCATTTTTTACAATTATTATTGATCAAGCACCAATTTGAGATTTCAAAACCTCAATAGCCTTATCAATAGCATCTTTTATCTTTTCCGGTTGCTTGCCGCCAGCTTGTGCCATATCTGGCTTGCCGCCGCCACCACCGCCAACTGTCTTGGCTGCTTCTTTAATGATCTTTCCGGCATGAACGCCTTTATCGACAGCACCTTTATCTGCTTTAACGACCAAACTTACTTTCCCATCATTTGCAGCAGCTAATACAACTACTCCGTTAGTGAGTTTTTCACTGATCATATCAGCAATATTTCTCAACTCATCAACATCAGCTGCATTTGCCTTTCCGGCCGCTACCTGAATATCTCCGACAGTCTTTACACCAACCAACAGATCAGCAACAGCAGCCTTTGCTTTTTCAGCATTGAATACCTCAAGTTCCTGCTGCATATTCTTATTGTCAGCAACGAGCTTATCTATTCCTTGCAAAACATCGTCAGTCTTGCACTTAAGTTTTGCAGCAGCAGCACTGACTATCGCTTCTTTTTTATGAGCATGATCAAGAGCTGCTTTACCAGTAATAGCTTCAATACGACGCACCCCGGCTGCGACACCTGTTTCACTGATGATCTTGAACATACCTATCTGCCCGACATTGGCAACATGTGAACCGCCGCACAGCTCCATACTAAAGCCCGGAACTGTAACCACCCGAACAATATCGCCATATTTCTCGCCAAAAAGGGCCATAGCGCCAAGCTTTTTGGCCTCATCCTGCTTCATCTGAGCAATTTCGACATCCTGGCCTTTCAAAATGACTTCATTAACCAGTTCTTCAACATCAGCCAACTGCTGTTCCGTAACCGGTTCAAAATTAGAAAAGTCAAAGCGAAGTCTTTCCGGCGTTACCGATGAACCAGCCTGATTTACCTGATTGCCAACAACCTTTTTAAGTGCTGCCTGCAAAAGATGAGTAGCTGTATGGTTACGTGCTGAAGCCAGCTTCTTGGTCATATCTATCGCAATCTTTACCTTATCGCCGACCTTAAGCATACCTTCCTCAACATCAGCGACATGATAAATCGTTCCATCCGGAAGCTTTTTGGCATTAGACACGCGAATCTTGCCTAACTCACTGGTGAAGACACCAACATCGCCAACCTGTCCGCCGCCTTCTGCATAAAACGGTGTCACATCAAGAATGATTCCCGCTTCCTCGCCATCGCTTAATTCATCAACCATCTGGCCATCTTTCCAAATGCAAACAACATTAGCTTCTGTTGCTTTCTCATCACGAGTAAGTTTTTTCGTATCCAGTCCGCTGAGATCAGGAACTGCTACCCGCTGATTTTCCTGACGGGCTGCTCTGGCTCTGTCACGTTGCTCCTGCATAGCTTTGTCAAAGGCTTCCTTATCAAGAGACATTCCATTCTCCTGAAGGATCTCCTCTGTAAGTTCCCATGGGAAGCCAAATGTATCATACAGTTTAAAACTATTCTCACCACTTAAAACAGTCTTATTATCAGCTTTAAGCTTTTCAATCTCAGCATTCAAAAGTTCTATACCTTGAGCCAAGGTTGCATGGAAACGCTCCTCTTCAAGGCTGATAACTTTTTTGATATACTCTTCTTTATTCACGAGTTCGCTGAAATCAGCAACTCCTTTATATATCCTGATAACGGCTTCCACAGCGCCGGCCAGGAATTTATCCGTAATACCAAGCATCCGGCCATGACGAACAGCCCGACGCAAAATGCGACGAAGTACATAACCGCGTCCTTCATTAGACGGCAATATACCATCCATGATCATTATTGCCATACTGCGGGCATGATCGGCAATAACCTTGAGCGAAATATCTTTTTCCGCATCGTCCCCATACTTGATCCCTGCTTTATCAGCTGCATACTCAATGATAGGGAACAACAGGTCCGTTTCAAAATTAGTCCGCTTGCCTTGAACAACCGATGCCAAACGCTCCAAACCGCAACCGGTATCAATATTCTTATTAGCCAACGGCAAATATTGTCCGTCTTCAGTTCTGTCATATTGAGTAAATACAAGGTTCCATATCTCAAGATAACGGTCACAGTCACAGCCTACATAACAATCAGGCGAACCACATCCACGATCCTCGCCTAAATCGATATATATCTCCGAATCAGGACCACATGGGCCAGGCCCGATTTCCCAAAAATTATCATCAAGTTTTACTATATGTGTCGGATCAAAACCAGGCTGCTGTTTCCAAATTTCTGCCGCTTCATCATCTTTTGGATAAATTGTCGCATATAATTTTTCTTTTGGCAGTTCAACTACTTCTGTCAAAAATTCCCATGCCCAGGCAATAGCTTCCTTTTTAAAATAATCACCAAAGGAAAAATTACCCAACATTTCAAAATATGTCTGATGACGAGCTGTACGCCCTACATTTTCAATATCGCCGGTACGTACACAACGCTGGCTTGTTGTAATACGAGTACGAGGAGGTTTCATTTTACCCGTAAAAAATGGCTTAAACGGTGCCATACCAGCACCAATCATTAAAAGAGTCGGATCATTTTCCGGAATAAGAGAGGCACTGCCTAAACGCAAATGCCCTGCTTTCTCCTCAAAGAAGCGAAGATACTTCTCTCTGATCTCGTTACCACTCATGTACTTCAACTAAATCAACTCCTGAAAATAAGGTTTAAAGCTAACTATAATATTATAACGCTGATTTGGTATTAAATGCAAAAGCTTTTTAACCAAATCAGCGTTTCATTAACAAAAATGTTATTTATGATCAACGTCTACTGCCGGAACTTTAATATAAATATATGCCATTATTGCACCAAGAATAGCCAATGCTGTTGCCAGTCCAGCGAATCCATTTTTAGTGTATCCATCCACAATGTATCCTGCAAAGCAAGCTACAGAAACAAGCAATACATATGGAATCTGAGTATTTACATGGTCAAGATGATCACACTGTGCACCTGCTGACGCTAGAATTGTAGTATCTGAAATTGGAGATGCATGATCACCACCTACTGCACCGGAAAGAATAGCCGCAACACAAATTGTGAGCATATTGACATCTTCTACCCCAACTACTGCAATTGCAATTGGAATAAGAATACCAAAAGTTCCCCAGGAAGTTCCCGTTGCAAATGCCAATCCAATAGCAACCAGGAAGAATATTACTGGAAGGAACACGACTACAGCCGTATTTTCACTAACAATCTTTCCAACAAAACCACCAATGTTAAGATACTTATCACCGCAAATTCCGGAAAGAGTCCAAGCAAAGCAAAGAATAAGATTTGCCGGTGTCATAGCCTTAAATCCTTGAACAAAAGTCTCGCAAAAATCATTAAAAGAAATAACCTTACGTGGCAAATAAAGAAGTGCTGTAAAACAGAATGCAATAAAAGAACCAAAAACCAGTGACTTTGATGAATCGCAATCTGCAAAAGCAAGTGCTATTGTTTTTCCTTCATGAATACCACCCGTATAAAGCATACCATAAATACACGCTGCTATAAGGACAATAAGTGGTAAAATAAGATCCACTATTTTTCCATTACCAATTGGTTGCTTTTCAACACTGTCACGATATTCATCAGGAACAATAAAATTTTCCTGATTCTCCTTTACATATTCAGCCATAGAAAAAACATCTCGTTGTGTAATAATAACAAAAAGCATAAATATCATTGTAAGGATAGCATATATATTCATCGGTATCGTCTGCAAAAAAAGTGCAAATCCATCTATTTTACAGCCCTCAGGAAGTGACGAGCCAACTGCTGCAGCCCAACTGGAGACTGGCGCCATAATGCAGACAGGTGCTGCTGTAGCATCAATTATGTATGCCAGCTTAGCACGTGAAACCTTAAGCTTATCCGTTATTGGCCGCATTACTGTCCCTACTGTAAGACAGTTAAAATAATCATCAATAAAAATTAAAATGCCTAGAAATGCTGTAAGCAGCATTGCTCCGCGACGACCTTTGACATTATCAGCTGCCCACTCACCATACGCGCGAGTAGCACCTGAACGAGTTATTGCGGCTACTAAAACACCTAATATGACAAGAAATACCAGAATATTAATGTTACCGCCAACCTTATTTTCCATTACTTCAAAAATAGTAAAAATAGCTGTCAGCAAATTAAAATTCGTAAACAACAACGCACCAGAAAAAATACCAATCAAAAGTGACATATAAACTTCCTTTGTTACCAATGCCAAAATAATAGTAATAATTGGTGGCAACATCGACCATGCTGTTTCAACCATAACTCAAGCTCAACTCCCATAAAATTTAATAATTTATATAATACCAAGGTATTCATATTAACTTTAACTATTACCTACCTTGTTTATTTGCCAATAATTCAGCTTTCTGTTTTTCTTTTCTTACAGGATCGTTCAAATTCGTTTTTACCGGCCCATCTATCCCCGTCAAAACTTGTATATCCTTCAATGACCAATCCGGACAATCATCATAAAAATGCTCATTTCGTGCTTTTTTAAAGATCCGAAACGGCTTATCTTCCGAATTATCATAAACATGACATACGTCGCAAACCTTTAAAACCTCTTTTAATAGCGCCAGCGACTTATAATATCGGGAAACTATCTTTTCTTCCGGAACATCATGGCCGCCAGTTGCAACTCTTGTCTTGATACGAAAGATATTAACGATTGGATCAGCTGTAAGAACATAATAACACCTTATAAAATATCCCTTTTCTTTAGCTCGCTGCAACAATTTTAAATTTCGATCCGTAGACAATACCGTTTCAAAACAAAAATTCTTTCCATCATCAACATGCTTATTTCTTTGCCTATCTGCAATCTCTGCCGCTTCCATGTTTGTACATTCCAAATACTTAACAATTTCGTCAGCATTAATATAATCAAACGGCGGCTTCAAAAGCTCTGTAAAAGTACTTTTCCCCGAACCATTTGGTCCGGCAAAAACAACAATCTCAGGTTTTTTGTCCACATTGTTCACAATAAGAACCCTTCCTTAATTTCTTAGCCACAGGGATCCGTGTACCATCTTTCTTTACTTGATACACAGTCTTATCATTGCGATCATATACATAAATAGGTGCATCGAGAACACGTTTCTTTTCAATATCAAGTTCAACTGCTTTAACCGCCCGCTCGATAATCTTCTCATCGGAAAGAATATTATCTCCGTCCATTCTAATTGCACCCCTTTCTCATAAACGCATATGTTATTATTATAACGCCATAATTCCCAAAAATGCAACGCTTTTCTTAGTTTGTCACTATTTCAAAAAGTAATTTCCCCATTTATGCATAAAAAATAACCGTTGCTATTTCAGCAACGGTTATTTTAAGTCTTTTAAACCAACTCGATGATTACCATCGGAGCAGCATCACCACGGCGCGGTGCAAGCTTCATTATACGAGTATAGCCACCCTGACGGTCACTGTACTTAGCTGCAATCTCGCCAAAAAGTTTTCTGACAACATCTTCATCAGCAAGGCCGGCAATTGCCTGACGACGAGCTGCAAGGTCACCCTTCTTTGCCAGAGTGATCATCTGATCAGCAAGGCCGCTGATCTCTTTTGCCTTTGCTTCTGTCGTTTCAATGC
>CALCTX010000234.1 GCA_937907035.1 uncultured Selenomonadales bacterium | reverse complement strand
TGGTCAGATGGCTATTCTTCTGAATACAGATGCCCAGGGACTGAATGAGGCTGCAAAAGAATATAATATTCTATATCCTATAGCCTCCAGATGCGGGGTGTTTGCCAAGACAGATATTCAGGCGTTGATGAATGATGGTATTTCAAAACCGAATATTGCGCTTTCAATATTTCAGGCCGTTGTTAATCAGACAATCGGCGGCTTGGCGCAGGGACGGCCGATTTCCGGGAAGGTTGCTTTTTTGGGAGGTCCATTGCATTTTTTGCCGGTATTAAAGCAACGGTTCGTTGAAACTTTGAAGCTCAAACCGGAAAATATTGTTTCGGTTGAAGATGGATGTTATTTTGTCGCATTAGGGGCTTCAGCAGCCGAAGAGCGGCAGACAATGAATTATACGAAGCTTGAAGATCTTGTCAAGCAGGCACAACTTTGTGAGGAAAACTGTGCCAGAGCAACTGATTTTGTTTTGTTTAAAGATGAAACGGAATATGATGAATTTCGTCAGCGTCATGCAAAACATGTTGTCAAAAAGTGTGATCTGAGTGAATATCAGGGGCCGCTTTATATTGGTATTGATGCCGGTTCAACAACTACAAAATTGGCCGTGATCGGGCAACATAAAGAATTGCTTTATACTGCTTATGGCAGTAATCAGGGAACGCCGTTAAAGACGATCGTTGATGAGTTAAAGGAGTTATATGAAAAGATAACTGCAGAGCAATATATAGCGGCGGTGTTTACTACCGGGTATGGTGAAGCTTTGTTTAAAGCAGCCCTCCATGCTGATGGCGGAGAGGTAGAGACTGTAGCTCATTTGCGGGCGGCACAGGAGTTTTGCCAAGATGTATCATTTGTCCTTGATATCGGCGGACAGGATATGAAGTGTTTCTTTGTGCAAAATGGAAACATCGGCAATATTACGCTGAATGAGGCATGTTCAGCCGGTTGTGGGTCGTTTATTGAAAATTTTGCGCAAGGATTGAATCTTACTGTAGGCGAGTTTGCGAAAAAAGCATTGCAATCCAAAGCACCGGTTGATCTTGGTACCCGGTGTACAGTCTTTATGAATTCACGGGTCAAGCAGGCGCAGAAGGAAGGTGCTGAACTCAGTGATATATCAGCCGGAATAGCTTTGTCAGTCATAAAAAATGCTTTGTTCAAGGTTATGCAGTTGAAAGATACTGATATATTGGGCGATAACATTGTTGTTCAAGGCGGGACATTTTATAATGATGCAGTGTTGCGGGCGTTAGAGCTTCTTATAGGGAAAAATGTTATGCGGCCGGATATTGCCGGTTTAATGGGAGCTTATGGTGCGGCACTGCTCGCTTTGGAATCAGGCATTAAGAAGACGGATTTGCTTTCGACAGAGGGGTTGGAGCATTTTTCGGTAACGACAAAATCTTATCGGTGCAATGGTTGTGGCAATAAGTGCCTGATCACAGTACAGACATTTGCCGATGGGAATCGTTATTTTACAGGCAATCGTTGTGAACGGGGAGTTGGTAAGGAAAAGGAACATAAAGATGTTCCGAATATTTATGAATATAAATATGACCGGCTGTTTAATTATTATCGGCCACTCGGACATCCGTCACGCGGCCGGATCGGTATACCGCGAGTTTTGAATATCTATGAAGATTATCCGTTCTGGTTTACATTTTTCACCATGCTCGGTTATGAAGTAGTGCTTTCAGAAAAATCTACAGCCGAATTGTACTATAAAGGCATGGCGACTATTCCGTCCGATTCATTGTGTTATCCGGCAAAATTGGTACATGGGCATATCATGGATTTGGTCGAAAAGGGAGTAGAGACGATATTTTATCCATGTTTGCCATATAACATAGCTGATGATAATCATCCGTCAGATAATAATTATAATTGTCCGGTCGTAGCTTCTTATGCGGAAAATATCCGGGTCAATATGGATATTCTGAAAGAGAAAAATATTAAATTCATGCAGCCGTTTTTACCGATAAACAGCAAAAAACGGATGCTGAAGCGTTTGACAGAGGAGTTTAGATCCGAGCAGATATCCAAAAATGAATTGGCGGCAGCAGTAGAGGCTGCATATATTGAACTTGAGCACTATAAAGAAGATGTCCGGGCATATTGTGACCAAATCTGGAAAAAGATAGAAACCGAAAATATACCGGCGGTAATTTTAGCCGGCCGTCCGTATCATATTGATCCGGAGATAAATCACGGTATTCCGGAAATGATAAAATCCTATGGATTGCCGGTATTGTCAGAAGACGCTTTATATCACTTGCCGGTTAAAAATGATAAGTTGTCTGTAGTCAATCAGTGGAGCTATCATTCCCGGCTTTATCATGCTGCAAGTTTTGTTGCCGAGCACGATAAATTGACACTGATCCAATTGAGTTCATTCGGATGCGGATTAGATGCGATCACAACCGGACAGGTAAAGTCAATTTTGGAAAAACACAACAAAATATATACGATGATAAAGCTTGATGAGGTAAGTAATTTAGGCGCGGCCAGAATAAGGGTTCGTTCATTGATGGCAGCGTTGGCCCGTCAGACGTCGTTCGCTTATCAAAAAACAGTTGAGTCTGAACGGCCACATTTCACACCGGAATGTCGGGAAACTCATACGATTCTTATGCCGCAATTAGCGCCGATTCAATTTGCGTTGATAAAAAGTGCATTCAAAAAACATGGCTATCAGGTTGTTGTTCCGGAAATGGATAAAGATGAAGCGGTAAATCTGGGACTGCGATATGTCAATAATGATATGTTGACTGTTATGTTCGAAACTATTGGTATTTATTACACAATAAAATGGATGAA
>CALCTX010000233.1 GCA_937907035.1 uncultured Selenomonadales bacterium | reverse complement strand
AGAATGATTGTATAACCGATTCACAACCCCATGCAGCTTTTCATCGCCATGCTCGTCACCATAGTGATCAACAAACTGAAGAAAATCCCCGTCCGCTGCCGCATATTCCTCTTCAAACAATTCTTCCATAACATCTTGTTTTAGCAAGGTTATTTCCTGTTCCCCGGCTAAACGAAATTTAGGATCAAGATCGAGCCGGGCAAAATTCCGCCGAATCACCGACTGGCAAAAGGAATGTATCGTTGATATTGAAGCGTTGCTTAAAAGGATCTGCTGACGGGCAATACGCTGATCTGCCGGATTCTCTTCTGCTGCTTTTGCCAATGCCTTGGCAATACGCTGTCGCATTTCTTCCGCTGCCGCATTGGTAAATGTTACTACCAGCAAACGATCGATATCTGTTTCGCCTGATAAAACCTGTTCTATTATCCTCGCCACAAGTACAGCGGTTTTTCCTGAACCGGCGGCCGCCGAAACCAAAATATTCTTTTCCCGGGTTGAAATTGCCTGTTTCTGTTCATTAGTCCATGTTTCTCCCATTTAGGCTCACTCCTCCCCTTTTTCCTGCATAAGTTTAAATATTTCTGCATCAGCATATTTTTGCGGTTTGTTTATCATATCAGCTGAGCGCAACCTGTCAAACCGGCAAACTGCTTGATAATGACAATATTTGCAGGCTTTTTCTTTTCCCTTATATGGCCGAATATTTATTTCTCCGGCCAATATCTTATTTCCGGTATCTTTGAGCATCCATTCCATATATTTAAGCAAGATACCAAATTCATCCTTTGTTTTTACACCGGACAATGAATTGCTCTCTATTCCACCCTTTGCTTTAAGCTTAACCTTAATAAATTTTGCAGTTTCATCAACCATCTTTACAATGTCTTCATCAGCCAAAAGCCACCCCGGCATACGCAGTTCTTTATTTATCCTTTCCTTTACCGCAGTCTCCGACAAACGGCAATCATCAGTTATCGTTTTATTGCGCAAAAAACAATACAACACGCCTGCCGGCACTGCATCATCAGCCGCAATCGACCGTGCCAGAAGCAGATATGTCAAAAGTTGCATTTTTACCCCATAAAAGACATCGGTAAGATTTATCTCCATTTGCCCGGTTTTATAATCAATTATCAAATAGTATTTCCCATCATCACTCCGGTCAATACGATCAATTTTGCCTCTGATTTCCAACACAAAACCATTTTGCAAATTCAGCCGCAACGGAGAAGCATCGCCTTCTCCCAAGCCGAATGACCGTTCAAATTCGGCCGGACTGAATTTACTGATCTTATCAAACTCTATCAACCGGTTAAGGCTTTTTTCTGCGGTCCGTTGGATTCTTTCCCGTAAATTATTCTTTTGTTCTGATGAATAAAGGATCTCCCCCATCATTCGCGGTGCTAATTTTTCAACTATTTCACTGCATCGCTTATGACAATCATCAGAAGATATTTCTGACCATTTCTTTCCTTCGTTCTTCAAATCCTCACCGAATTGTGCCATGACTGCATGCAAAAAAGTACCATGCTCACGAATTTGGAACTGATACTTTTCCCGTTCTTTCAGTTTCATACCATGTTCCAAAAAATGCTTAAACGGGCAATCCCGAAAACTCTCAAAGCGTGAAATACTTGCCTTCAAACGATTATTTCGCCCATATAATTGTTCAGCCAGCTTTTCCGGCAGCTTCTCTGCCAGGCTGTTGCTATTTAACCCACGTATTACAAGTGAGAAAAGCGTTGCCATTTCTTTATCAGCCGACAGGTAATTATAAATGTCTTGCCAAAAACCAAGTTCATTAACCTTATCTCCATAATCCCGCAATACCGCTGACAGCGCTGTAACAGCCTGTCGTTTATTGGCAACAGCCGACAAAGGATCAATTTTATTTTCCGCTTCCTCAATCCCAATATAAAGCTGTTCTGCTTCAGGCATGATCTTTTCTTTAAGTTTAGCAATATAAACTGACGGTTTTAAGCCCTTTCCGTCTGTATCCGCCAATGGATAAGAAATCCATAAATAATCACTGCCGGTAACAAATCCCCGGTATAAAACATTGGCCTCGCTGAAACTTTCACGGCGAGACCCGCCAGCCAACTTTATATCGTGCTCTGCCAAATGCAGACGTTCCGCATCAGAAAACAATCCGCTTTCCTGACAGCGGCGTGGCATTACACCTTCATTGGCCCCAACGATATACAAAGCCCGTACGCCGGCCAAACTGTTACGATCAAATGACGAAATTGATACATAATCATGTCCTGGCGGAATAAGCGCAACATTTAAAGCTTCCAGTCCTTCGGAAAAAATTGCCGCATAATCTTTATGCGATAATTTTTCTTCACCGCTCATTGTCACAAATTGCTCTAAAAGATCAACAACATCATCCCAAATCTGCCGATGCATCGCCGCATCAGCCAGTCGCCCTTCGCTTTGAGCTTTTTCAGACCATTCAAGCAATTTTTGTGGAACTTCCATCTTATTCAGGAAATTATAAACCGCCATCGTCATATCTTTAACATTCCCGGAATTTTTCATTTCTTCCGCAAACATCTGCAACGGCTCTGTTATTCTCCGCCGTATCATATCGACTGCCAAAAGTTCTTCCTTTTGCTGCTCTGTGAGCTCAGTTTCTGTTGTTTCTAACTCATCATACCGTTTGATCCAATTCCAGTTTTCTGACTGAAGCCAACGATCATCTTTTATCCCAAAGCGTAAAACATAATTCTCCAATAAATCTATCTGATCGGGAATGATCGAAAAAAATCCGGTCTTCAGTGCCCGGAATATCGGTTCGTATTGCCAGCGCTGCAGGATATCAAAGGCCGATCTGATAAGTTCCGCTAATGGATGCTGGACTCCTTCCCTCTTAAAATCACAAAAAAATGGGATCCCGTAATCATTAAATACCATTGACGGTAAATTGCCATAATCTTCCGGATTGCGAAACAGCACCCCGATTTCATTCCAATGATAGTTGCTTTCCCGACAAAGTTTAACAATATCCACCGCTACCGCATCTAATTCCCGCCGACGGTTGGCAGCTTCGATGATCTTAACTCCGGAGCATTCCCCTTTTTGTGGAACCGGGCGGAATAAATCTCTTTCTATCGTTGCTATTCCTTCCGCTTTATACCGATACAGATCAGGCATCATCCTGCGTTGCACTTCATGTTTTTCCCGTACCGCAATCTCAGTTAATATTTTTTCGATCTCCCAGGCATCATGAAACAATCCGGTATCTGCCGAATTCGCAGCATCATCATATACGTCCATCTGCAAGGAAACATGCACTCTTGCCGCTGTTTTTAATAATTCAGTGATAATTGCACGTTCCTGTGGATTGAAATATGCAAATCCGTCCAGCCATACCTCTGCCCCCTGCAAATAGCCGGAATCCGGAATATGTTTTATCAATGCATCAAGAACATCTTCCGCATCATTATAAGTGCCGGCCATTTGTACCGAAAAATCCCGGTACAATATTGCCAGATCCTGAACTTTTTCCTTCAGTTGTCCATCAGCAAGTGCGGCGGATTTTTCTCCCAGATATTCCGGACTGATTCCAAAGCCTTTTAATTCCTTTACGCAATCAGCCAGATCAGCCGAAAACCCCCGCCGCTTTACAGCTTTTGAAAACACCTTCAATTCTTTTGCCCGCCGTGCAGAAACCTTTTTCAACAACAAGCGCTTGCCGATCACAGAAAGGCGCGGATATATCCCGCCGCCGGTTTCCAACAGGACTTGTCTGGCCAGTCTGGCAAAGCTGTACACCTGTACCCGCATAAATCCCTTGCCGTTCTTTTCCAGCATTCCTGCTAATTTTCGTTCAATCTTGTATGTCAAATGAGCCGGCGTTAAAAAAACGATTGGTTTCCCCAATGGATCTTGCTCCACCGCCATAACAATCTCTTTAAGACTCTGCTCGGTTTTACCGCTCCCGCTTCGGCCAATAATAAATTCCAGCATATTTTCTGCTCCCTTATCAGATATTTGTTTCTGATACTATTCTATCTTATTCATCTGCAATATGTTATCCCAAATATTTGCCAGCTGTCTAACAAAAAAACTGCTGTGCCAAGACAATCTCAGCACAACAGCATTTTACCTTAAATAATTACTTATTGCGTTTCCCAAAAGGCGTTACAAATATCGGCAAAGTTCTGCCGCAAGCACACGGCTCATCAACGCGCATAGCTGTCTGGCCTGTCCGGTAACGAATAAGCGGCATCGCTTCATTCATAAGTGTTGTTACAACCAGTTCACCCATCTGTCCAGATCCCTCAATAACTTCATCAGAACCAAACATTACCAACTCCGGATAATATATATCCGCCTGAAAATGACTTCCATATCGCTCTTCACACTGATACATCATTCCACTGGAACCAAAAATCGAAGAAGAAAACAAATTTACCACTTCAGTATTAGTCCGATTGGCTATATGCCCTTCCAACGGATTCTGAATAGTATCATTAAGGCACAATATCGATCTCAATGTATATTCAGTGATATCTTTGCCATTTGCCTGCGCCGCAACTATAAGCTGTAAAATACGCCGTGAAGATCCGATCAAAGTATCAACACCGATTGAATCCATTAATTTCAACGCCCGTTCATACTCTGAACTCAGCATTACTACTGAGGCCCCTATAAACTCACATGCATACTGTATATCCATAAGGCCGCTGTCAGCCAGATCGCCGATTATACCGATAACTGATGTCCGATTAACTCCCGCAGCTGTTATCAAACGTAACATTGCCTCCAGATTACGGGCTATATCATTGTCTGTATACATCTTAACTACCGGCTCGGGGTGTTCCCACAAACTTATCCGAACAATTCGACTCAATGGCAATGTCAAAAAATCATACGGCGAATGAGTCATATACTCCTGCTTGGTCGTAAACGGGAAAGAACGGATATCATCGAGATGCTTAAGCTTTTTTCCATGAATATCTGCCTGTAAAAACTTTTCCCGATAAAAAGAGCTTTTTTCCTCCGCCCAAAGTACGGTTTTTTTCAATCGCCGCAACTGCAAACGTTGCAAATCTTCCAAACTAATTTGTTCATTTTTTGAACTGATATCCATAAAACCACCGCCTGATCAACCGGAAAAGCACTAATTACGCTAACGGTTTTTGATAGAAGAACGGTTTATATGCAACATAACCCATATCACGGAAATTGAGGATTGCCTCTGTTGCGCCGACGAATAATACCCCGCCAGGCTTTAACGAAGCAAAGAAATTGGTGTACAACTGTTTCTTTGCTTCCTCAGTAAAGTAAATAACGACATTCCGGCAAAGAATAAGGTCAAAATTCTTCTCAAACGGGTCCTTTAACAAATTATGGCGTTTGAATTCTATACCCTTTTTGATCTCATCATTTACAGCGTAACGCCCATCTTCCTGTTGTACAAAATACTTTTTCAGACGGGCCGGCGACATACTCTTTATTTCATTTTCCAAATATACTCCGGCTTTAGCCTTGGCCAAAATTTCAATATCCAGGTCACTCGCCAAAATGCGATGCTTTTTCCCCGGAGTAAGCTCTTTCATAATAATAGACAACGAATATGGCTCAGCACCAATAGAACAGCCGGCACTCCAAATATTTAAGCTTGGTGAACGCTGCAGCAATTCAGGAATAACCTCCGTCTCAAGTTTGCCAAATTTATCCGGAGTACGGAAAAACTCAGAAACGTTTATCGTCAGATATTCAATAAATGACGCAAACTCTTCCTTATCAAGTGCTACATGATCAAAGTATTCAGCAAATCCGGTAAAACCATTGCGCTGTACCAAATTACTGATACGCCGTTTCATCTGATCCTCTTTATACAGATTCAGATCAATACCGGTCTTCATTTTGAGCTTTACCTTAAATGCTGTCCAATCCTTCGGGTCTTCAATCATTATTATCCCTCCTGCCTCATTATGAGGTATATTCCGCATAATTATAATATTATATTCAATTTTTTTGGTGAAAATCCTCTTTTCAGGATTTATTTTTTTCAATAAAATGGCTAAAACTACCTATTACCATATCAGGAAATCTCTTCTGCAATGTCGTCATAAAATAACGAGCCCCAAGCATATCGCCTTCAACCTTCGGCATTATCTTCAAAAACGCATCCGGATCAACGTTCAAATTCCTCATTTGGATCATCTGTACCGGCAATTCTCTGAAGAAATCATTCCAAGCCGCTAATTCCTCTTCCCTGTCATTAAAACCAGGAAAATACAACATATTCAGCGAAACGTAAACTCCTTTATCCAGGGCATAACGAATCGAAGCTTTAACATCATCCAGCGAATAATTTCCCCGATAATAAGCCTGATAACTCTCTTTCCTTGCACTGATAATGCTCACTCTGATCGTATCAAGCCCGGCATCGATTATCTTTTTTACCCCTTCAGTATATCCGGCATTGGAATTCATATTTATCTGGCCTTTATTTGTCTTGGTCCGAATAAGTCTGATCCCTTCTGCTATGTTATCTGCCGCCAGTGACGGTTCGCCTTCACAACCTT
>CALCTX010000232.1 GCA_937907035.1 uncultured Selenomonadales bacterium | reverse complement strand
AGAATGGTCGGTTTTTTCGTCATTATTCCTTGACTATTGTGTGCTTGGCGGAATGCCGGCGATTGTCAGACAATACATAGAAACTGGAAACTTTAGTGATGTTTTAATGATGCAGCGGCAAATTTTAATGGATTATGAAGAAGATGTCAGAAAGTATGCTGTTGGAGTAGATCAGACAAAAATTATCAGCGTCTTTAGAAATATTCCGGTGCAGTTAGCAAAAGAAAATAAAAAGTTTCAATATAGCAAATTGGAAAAAGGTGGGCGAGCTAGGAATTACCAAGGTTGTATTGATTGGCTAAGGGATGCCGGGGTGGTTTCAGAATGTAATTGCTTGAGGTTTCCGGAGTTACCGTTAAAGGGAAACTATGATGAAACGAGGTTTAAGTTGTATTATCCGGATACCGGATTGCTGATAGCGACATTGGATGATGAAACCCAGGACGATTTACGGGCCAATAAAAATCTTGGTGTATATAAAGGAGCACTGTATGAAAATTTTATAGCTGAGGCATTTTTGAAGCAAGGCTTGGGATTGTATTATTTTAAACGAGACAATTCGTCTTTGGAGGAAGATTTTTTTGTCAGAACAAGTAATGCGTTGATACCGGTTGAGGTCAAAGCGAATGATAAACGCGCAAAATCATTGGCGACGTTGATAAAAAATGATAATTATCGTGATATCAGTTGGGGGATAAAACTTATTGCCGGTAATGTTGGTTATGCGAATGGGATATATACTTTTCCTTATTTTTGTGCATTTTTGATAAAACGTTATTTGTTGCAGCGAGGAGAAAATGAATAAGAATAAGATCGCTTTTATTACCTGCGTGAATAACGAGGACGATTACAACGAAGCGCTATTATATATGAAAAGCCTGCCTTTGTCTAATGACATGACGGCTGAATATATAGCTGTACGTGGGGCAAAGTCTATGTGTGCCGGATATAATCAGGGTATGCGGAAAACTGATGCGAGATATAAAGTCTATTTGCATCAGGATACTTTGATAGTAAATAAATCGCTGGTTGTGGATATCAAAAAAATATTTACTGATAAAAATATCGGACTTATCGGCGTGATCGGCAGCCGGTCGCTGCCCCGGACCGGAGTCTGGTGGGAGGGGCTGCGTACCTATGGACGGGTTCTTCATGCCTGTGAACCGGAATGTGTTGTGAATTCGCAATGCCGTCAGCCGGAGGGAGAATATCAGGAGGCAGAAGCCGTTGACGGGCTTATACTCATCACACAGTATGATCTTCCCTGGCGGGAAGATATATTTACCGGCTGGCATTTTTACGATATAGCGATGTGCATGGATATGAAACGGGCCGGATATAAGGTAGTAATACCGCGGCAGGACGATTTTTGGTGTATTCACTGTCCAAAAGAAAAACCGTTGGCACCGGACTATAAAATCTATCAACGGATATTTTTGCAGGAATATGGAAAAGAACTGAATCCAGAGGTGTAGCGTGGATATTAAAAATATTGAAAAACAAGAATTAGAGTTATTGGAAATATCACATTGGGATCGAGTGCTTATTTTTGAGCCATCAGAAGAATTTTTACAGGCGGCAGTTCAATTAGCTTTAGATAAAAGATGTGAAGCATTTAACCTTTGCGATATTGAGAATCTGACAGGGGTGTTTGGTAACGATAAAAAGTTTACATGTATACTTGCCGGCCGATGTATTGATCTGGCAGATGATCCGGCAGGATTATTGGTTGCTCTGAAATCGTATTTGGAAACAATGGGAATATTGATCGTAAGCAGTAAAAAATATACT